>DASXLN010000235.1:0-22321 GCA_036496165.1 Gaiellaceae bacterium
CAGCGGCTTCCCGTCGGACCACTTCACCCCGTGCGCGAGGTTCAACGTCAGCGTCTTGTTGCCGTTGCTCCAGGCCCATGTGCGCGCAAGCCAGGGCACCGGCTTGAGGCCGCCCTCGCCGACGATGATGAGCGGCTCGTAGAAGGCGCCGTTGATGACGGCACCGCTGGGAAGGTTTCCTCCACCCGCCACATACGGGTTGAAGTTCTTGACGAAGGCCGGGTCGCCCGAGCCTTCCAGGACAAGGCACTTGTGCGCTGCCGTAAGCGATGCCGTCCCGTGCGTGGCCGCCGGGGCCGAAGCGGTCCCGACGAACGCGAGGATGGCAAGGCCTGCGGCGGCTCCGACGGCTGCGAGCCGGCGGTGTGAGCGGAAGCTGCGTCGCATCTGCTGTCCTTTCTCGCCCGGCGTGGGGCGATGGGGCGTGGTCGGGCGCGACGGCCCGTAAACGTTTCCGGAAGTTGTTACCACTGATAACCAGCCAAAGTCAAGGGGTGGTTACACGCATTTTGCGGTCTTGGTTTCCGAAAATTCCCGGAAACGTGCTTCAATGGGCCGATGGCCGAGCTGGCCCACGCACGGGTGACGATCCGCGAGGTCGCGGACGAGGCCGGCGTGTCCATCGCCACCGTCTCCCGCGTCCTCAACGGACGGGACGACGTGGCGCCGGAGACGCGGGAGCTCGTCAGCCGGATCATCCAGGAGCGCGGCTACATCGCCAACCGGAGCGCCCGCGGCCTCTCGGCCGGGCGGACCGGGCTCGTCGGCGTCCTCGTGCCCCTCGTCTTTCCCGTCTACTTCTCGGCCATCCTCTCCGGCGCATCCGAGGCGCTGTACGAGCACGACCTCCGCGTCCTGTTGTCGCCGACGGGGCACGAGCACGATCGTGAGGTGACGCTGCTCGACCGGCTCATGCACGGGCTCACCGACGGGGCGCTCATCGTCCTGCCGGAGGAGTCGAGCGAGGAGCTCGAGCGGCTGCTCGACGCGGGCTACAACTTCGTCGTCGTCGACCCGCGGCTGCGCCTGAACGACCGCATCCCGTCCGTGTCGGCCGCGCACACGTCTGGCGCCGACCAGGCGATGCGCCATCTGCTGGGGCTCGGCCATCGCCGCATCGCCGCCATCACGGGGCCGAGCGGCTGGGTGGCGACCGAGGACCGGCGGCGCGGGTACCACGCTGCGTTGGCGGCCGCGGGGATCCTTCCGGATCCCGCGCTCGAGGTGGAGTCGGACTTCGAGATCGCCGGCGGCGCCGACGCGACCGCCGCGCTGCTCGATCTCCCGGATCCGCCGACGGCGGTCTTCGCGTTCAACGACAACCTCGCGATCGGCGCGATCCAGGCAGCCCGCGCGCGCGGGCTGCGTGTGCCCGAGGATCTGTCCGTCGTCGGCTTCGACGACAGCGAGCACGCGACGATCGTGTCGCCGGCCCTGACGACGGTGCGCCAGCCGCTCGCCGAGATGGGGCGCACCGCGGTGAGCCTTCTGACCCGTCTCCTCGAGCGGCAACGCTTCGAGACGCTCCACATCGAGCTCGGGACGCGACTCGTCGTCCGCGAATCGACGGGGCCCGTCCCCGCCCGGTAGGAGCACGTCCGCCGCAGGCGCGGCCGACAGCCACGAACCACCGACAAAAGCAAGACGCCTTCCGGACCGACCGCCCAACCAGGCGGCGACTTCGGTCACAACGGCGTGCAGTACCTGGTACCGGCCTTAGGTCCCGTAGGGACTATGGGGAGCAGTCGTCGCAGACGCCGCGGAGGACGACGTCGTGGGCGACGGCGTAGCCGGTCTCGCCTTCGACTCTGTGGAGGGCCCGCTCGAGCTCGGGATCCTCGAACGCCTCGACCTTGCCGCAGTCGGCGCAGACGAGATGGTGATGGTGCTCGCCGTCGGGTAGGTGCGGCTCGAAGCGAGCGATGCCGTCGCCGACGTCGACGCGCTGCACGAAGCCGTCCCGGGTCAGCTGCTCGAGGCTGCGGTAGATGCTGGCGAGACCGACGGGGCGCCCACCCGACCGGAGCCGGTCGAAAATCTCCTGGGCGCTGACACAGCACGCCTCGCGGCCGAGGAGGTCGATGACCGCCCCGCGGGCGGCGCTTCGCCGCCGGCCGGTGCGCCGCAGCGCCTCCGTCGTCGTCTCGATCCAGTCGGCCACGCTCCAATTCTATCTACTGAGAATGATTATCGCTATAGTCGCCGCCATGAAACGACAGCTGCTTCTCCTCCTGCCCGTGCTCGCCGCCGCTGCGCTCGTCGCCGCCGCACCCGGACAAGCCCGTCCCGCCGCCGGCCAGATCCAGGTCGTCGCGGCGGAGAACTTCTGGGGCAGCATCGCCGGCCAGCTCGGCGGCGACCGCGTCCACGTCACGAGCATCATCGACAACCCCGCCACCGACCCCCACGACTACGAGCCCAACTCCGTCGACGCGCGCACGATCGCCGGCGCGCAGATCGCCATCGTCAACGGCATCGGCTACGACCCGTGGGCGCCGAAGCTGATCGCCGCCAACCCGGTATCCGGCCGAGTCGTCCTCACCGTCGGCGACATCGTCGGTCTCAAGCCGGGCGGCAACCCGCACCGCTGGTACTCGCCGCCGAACGTCCGCCAGGTCGCGGGAACGATCACCAACGCCTATGCGAAGCTCGATCCGAAGGACGCGACGTACTTCCGCGCACAGAAGACGCACTTCCTGACGAAGAACCTCGCCGAGTACAACCGCCTGATCGCGACGATCAAGCGCAAGTACCACGGCGTCGCCGTGGGCGCATCCGAGAGCATCTTCGCGCCGCTCGCACAGGCGCTCGGCCTGAACCTGATCACGCCGTACTCGTTCCTGAAGGCGATCAGCGAAGGAACGGAGCCGACCGCCTCGGACAAGACGACGATCAACGGCCAGATCGCGAAGCACCAGATCAAGGTCTGGGTCTTCAACAGCCAGAACAGCACACCCGACGTCGCGCGCTTCACGGAAGCGGCGCGCAAGCAGCACATCCCGGTCACGACCATCACCGAGACGATGACACCTGCGTCCGCGTCGTTCGAGCAGTGGCAGGTGCGCCAGCTGAAGGCGCTCGAGGCAGCGCTTCACCAGGCAACCGGCCGGTGAACGCAGTCGAGCTCGAGGGCGCCGAGGCGCGCATCGGCGGACGGACGATCTGGCGCGACGTGACGGTCACGGTCGAGCGCGGCAACTTCGTCGCCGTGCTCGGCCCGAACGGTGCCGGCAAGTCGACGTTCGTCCGCGCCGTCCTCGGGCTGCAGCCACTCGCCGCCGGGCGCGCGTCGATCCTCGGCGCGCGGCCGGGAGAGGCGAACGACCGCATCGGCTACCTGCCACAGCGGCGGAGCTTCGACGAGACAACGCGCATCCGCGGCGTCGACGTCGTACGCCTGGGGCTCGACGGCGCCCGGTGGGGAGTCCCGCTTCCCGGCCGGCGCAGCCGCGGAGCGGCTGCGCGCGTCACCGAGGTCGTCGAGCTCGTCGGCGCCGAGTCGTACGCGACTCGGCCGATCGGCGAGCTCTCGGGCGGCGAGCAGCAACGGCTCCTCATCGCGCAGGCGCTCGTACGCCGGCCGCAGCTGCTCCTCCTCGACGAGCCGCTCGACAGCCTCGACCTCCCCAACCAGGTCGGTGTCGCCGCGCTCGTGCAGCGCATCTGCCACGAGGAGGACGTCGCCGTGCTGCTCGTCGCACACGACGTCAACCCGATCATCAGCTACCTCGACGGTGTCATCTACTTCGCCGGCGGAACCGCCGTGGAGGGATCGCCCGAGGACGTGGTCGCAACGGAGACGCTGAGCGCGCTGTACGGCGTGCCGATCGAGGTGCTGCGTGCGTCCGACGGCCGGCTCGTCGTGGTCGGCGCGCCCGACCTGCACGGGCACCATGCTCATTGACGCGGTCTTCACCGGGCTCTCGTGGAACCCGGTGGACGACGCGAACGCGCTCTTCACGTACCCGTTCATGCAGCACGCGCTCGCTGCTGGGACGATCGTCGCCGTCATGGCCGGCGTCGTCGGCTGGTTCATGGTGCTCCGGCGGCAGACGTTCGCCGGCCACACGCTCTCGGTGACGGCATTCACCGGCGCATCCGCCGCTGCGTACGCGGGCATTCCCGTCGCGGCCGGCTACTTCGGCGTTTGCGGGCTTGGCGCGCTCGCGCTTGCAGCCGCCGCGGGGACGCGGCGCAGCCTCGTCACCGAGTCGGCGGCGACGGGCTCCGTGCAGGCGCTCGCGCTCGCACTCGGCTTCCTGTTCGTCACCCTCTACCACGGCGTCCTCAACGACCTCGACTCGCTCCTCTTCGGGACGTTCCTCGGAATCACGAGCACCCAGGTGTTCGTCCTCCTCGCCGTCTCCGCAGCGACGCTTGCCGTCCTCGCGGTCGCTGCTCGCCCGCTCCTCTTCGCCTCCGTCGATCCCGACGTCGCGCGCGCGGCCGGCATCCGCGTCCAGTTGCTCGGGCTCGGCTTTCTTCTCGCTCTCGGGCTGTCGGTCGCGGAGACGAGCCAGATCACCGGCGCGCTCCTCGTCTTCGCCCTCCTCGTGACGCCTGCGGCGACGGCGCAGCGGCTGACGACGCGCCCGCTCGCGGGCGTCGCCCTCTCGGTTGCGCTCGCGCTCGTCGTGACGTGGCTCGGGCTCGCGCTCGCGTACTTCTCGATCTATCCCGTCGGCTTCTGGATCACGTCGCTCGCGTTCGCGCTCTACGTGGTCGCGCGGGTGGTGCGCTGATGCTCGCACAGGAGTTCATGCGCAACGCGCTCGTCGCCGGCAGCGTCATCGGCATCGCGTGCGGCCTCGTCGGCTGGTTCGTCGTCCTGCGCGCGCAGGTCTTCGCCGGCGACGCGCTCAGCCACGTCGCCTTCACGGGCGCGCTCGCCGCAGCCGCGCTCGGCGTGAACATCAAGGCGGGGCTCTTCCTGGCAACGATCCTCGGCGGCGTCGTCATGGGCGGGCTCGGCCGCCGTGCGCGCGCGGACGACGTCGTCATCGGGACGCTGTTCGCTTGGACGCTCGGGCTCGGCGTCCTCTTCCTCTCCATCTTCACCACGAGCGGGAGCGCGACGAACGGGACGGCGGGCGTGCGCGTGCTCTTCGGCTCCATCTTCGGCCTGAGCGCGTCGGACGTACGGCTCTCGATCGTTCTCGCGGCCGCCGCGGTCGCCGTGCTCGCCGCGATCGCGCGCCCGCTCCTCTACGCCTCTGTCGATGCGGTCGTCGCCGCCGCACAGGGCGTGCCGGTGCGCGCACTCGGGCTCGTCTTCCTCGGGCTTCTCGGCCTCGTCGCCGCGCAGGCGACGCAGGCGGTCGGCGCGCTCCTCCTCCTCGGTCTGCTCGCCGCGCCGGCGGGCGCCGCCCACCGCCTGACGACGCGCCCGTGGCTCGGGGTCGGCCTGTCCGGAGCCTTCGCGCTCGCTTCGGTGTGGGTCGGACTGACGCTCAGCTACGTCTTCCCGACGCTGCCGCCGAGCACGATGGTGATCGCGACAGCGGTCGCGATCTACGCGGCGGCGATGAGTTTGCCCGGCCTCGGCCGTCTGACTAGGGTGAACCCCTAGGGCGAAACCGGGAGGAGACATGCCGAAAACGCTGTTGCTGGTGGGCACTCGCAAGGGCGCCTTTCTGCTGGAGAGCGACGCCGACCGCCGCGACTGGAACGTGCGCGGCCCGTACTGTGAGGGCTGGCCGGTCTACCACACGGTCCTCGACGCCGCCGCCGGGACGATCTACGCCGCCGCGGCGAGCGAGTGGCACGGCTCCGCCGTGTGGCGCAGCAAGGACATGGGCGAGACGTGGACGCTCTCGAGCGAAGGCATCGCGTACGACGAGTCGAGCGGCAAGAAGGTGTCGAAGGTGTCGACGCTCGCAGCGCGGAACGGTCGCGTGCTCGTCGGCGTCGAAGCGCCCGGAATCTTCCAGAGCACCGACGGCGGCGAGACGTTCTCGCTGCTCACGACGCTCGCCGGCCAGCCGGGGAGCGAGGCGTGGGACGACCCTGCGAACCAGCCGCCGGGCCATCTCGGCATCTCCGCGCTCGCGCTCGACCGCGACGACGACGCCCGGTTCTGGGCGATCGTGCAGGGCGTCGGCCTGTTCGAGACGACGGACGGCGGCACGTCGTGGACGCCGCGCAACCGCGGCCTCCGCGCCGATTGGCCGCGGCCGCACGAGGAAGTCGGGTTCTGCGTCCACCGGATGGTGCGCGCGGACGACACGCGCCTCTACCAGCAGAACCACGTCGGCATGCACCGCAGCGACGACGACGGCCACTCGTGGACGGAGATCACCGAGGGTCTGCCGACGGAGTTCGGCTTCGCCGCCGCCGCGCATCCCCACGACCGCGACACGTTCTACGTCATCCCGCTCGATCCCGGCCACGGCCGCACGATGCCCGACGGGAAGGCGACCGTCTGGCAGACGAAGGACGCAGGCTCGTCCTGGCGCGCGTTGCGGAATGGGCTGCCGCAGCAGGACGCGTATCTCGGCGTCCTGCGCTCCGCGATGACGATCGATACGTACGACACGCCCGGCCTGTACTTCGGCTCGAGCACCGGTCAGGTGTTCGCGTCGAACGACGAGGGCGAAAGCTGGAGCGAGATCGCGAGCTACTTGCCGCCGATCTCGTCGGTCGAGGTCGCGATCGTCGACTGATCCGATGGCCGACGTCCATCTTCCCGGGACGCTGACGCCGCTCTTCCCCGGCCTGCCGCGCCGCCTCGAGCTCGAGGCGGCGACGGTGGGCGGCGTCATCGAGGATCTCGAGCGGCAGTGGCCGGGCCTCTACGACCGGCTGTGCGAGCCCGGCGAGAAGCTGCGCGCGCACATCCACGTGTACGTCGACCGGGAGCGCGCGACGATGGACACGCCCATCGACTCGCGCTCCCGCATCGACGTGATCGCCGCGATCAGCGGCGGCTAGCGGATCCCGTCCTGGACGAGGCGCCGGGTCGACACCCCCGCGAGGAGGCTGTCGCCGGGCTTTCGGGCCCGGATGAACATCACGAGGTCACCGCGCCGCAGCGGCATGTTCCTCGTCGGGCGGATGGTGAGTGTCACCCAGCCGCTCGCGTCCGTCGCCTGCTCGGCGGCGTTGTACGTCCAGCCGTACGGCAGGCCGAGCGCGAAGACGAGCGCGCCCTGGACGGAGAGCCCGTGCGAGTCGGAGACGTGGAAGCGCCCTGTGATGGGCGTGTTCCGCGACGTGACCGGATCCGGTGAGAACTTCACCGAATCGATGACGAGCCGGTTCGGAAGCGAGACGTCGTTCACCGCGATGACGCTCGCGCTCTGCGTCGACTTCGGCGGTGCGACGACCGCCGTCGGCTTGCTGTAGACGTAGCCCGTACCGTGCGAGTTGGTCCCGGTCACCTCGACACGCATCGTGTGCCCGACGTCGGCCGACCCGAGCGTGTAGGTCGTCGCCGTGGACGAATGCGTGATGAAGGTCACGCAGTTGTTGCCGTCCTTGTCGCAGCGCTGCCACGTGTAGTCGTAGGTGATCGGCGCGGTCCCGGACCAGTCACCCTTGTCGATCGTCAGCGCGGAGCCCTGCTGGGGAGTCCCATTGATCGACGGCAGCTTCGTGTTGGCGGGCGCACTGCCGCTCGAGGCGACGACGCCCGTCGGCTTCGAGGCCGCCGACCCGCTGCCGCCGGCATTGGTCGCCGTCACGGTGACGCGCAGCGTGTGGCCGACGTCGCCTGCCGTGGCGGTGTATTGCTTGCTGTTCGCGCCGGCGATGCCGGAACAGCCGCCTCCCGACGAGTCGCAGCGCTGCCACGCGTATGCGTACGAGGTCGGCGATCCGGTCCAGGTGCCGTTGTTGGCCGTCAGCAGCTGGCCGTCCTGCGCCTTGCCCGAGATGGTGGGCTGGCTCGTGTTCGTCGGGGCGGCGACCGTCGTGGTCGTGGTCGTCGTCGCCGCGGCGCCGCCGGTCGCCGCCGATCCGACAGCGACTGAAGCGGCGAGGCCCGCGGCCGCGACGAAGGCCACCCCGAGCCCCTTGAAAAGCCGTGTGCGTTTCATGAATCGTCTACCCCCTGCCTGGTTCGACATCAAGCTGGGTCGTACCCGAGGGCTTGGGTCGTAAGTGCATCGGAGTCCGATCTTTACGGATCTTTTACGGCTCTACCGGATCGGGTCCTGCACCAGGCGGCGGGTCGAGACGCCTGCGAGGAGATTGTCGCCCGGCTTCCGCGCCCGCACGAACAGCACCAGGTCGGCGCCGCGACGGACCGGCATGTTCCTCGTCGGCTGAATGGCGATCGTCGCCCAGCCGTCGCTGCCCGTGGCCTGCTCCGGCGCGTTGTACGTCCAGCCGTACGGCAGCCCGAGCGCGTAGACCAGGGCTCCTTGGACCGACAATCCCTTCGTGTCGGCGACGTGGAAGCGCGCCGTGATCGCGGTGCTCCGCGACGTGATCGGATTCGGGCTGAACGAGACGCGATCGATCACCAGCCGGTCGGGAAGCGAGACGTTCGTGACGGCGATGGTCGTCGGCGCAGGCTTCGAGGCCGAGACGACACCGGTGGGGTTGCTGAAGGCCGACCGCGTCCCGCGCGAGTTGTATGCGGTCACCTCGAGCCGGAGCGTGTGACCGACGTCCGAGCTCGTGAGCGTGTAGCTCGTCGTTCTGGAATGCGCGATGAACGTGACGCAGGCGTTCCCGTTTGCGTCGCACCGCTGCCAGGTGTAGTCGTACTTGATCGGCGCCGTGCCGGACCAGCCTCCGCGGTCGGCAGTCAGCGTCGAGCCCTGCTGTGCAGTCCCGGACAGCGACGGGGGTCGTGTCGGCACCGGGCCCCTACCGGTGGCGGCGACGACCGACGTCTGCCTCGACGTCGCCGAGCCTGAGCCGTCGGCGTTCGTCGCAGTGACGGCGACGCGGAGCGTGTGCCCGACGTCATTCGACGAGACGGTGTACTGCCTGCTGTTGGCGCCGCCGATGTTCGCGCAGCTGCCGCCGGCACGGTCGCAGCTCTGCCATTGATATGCGAACGACGTGGGCGAGCCCGTCCAATCACCGTGGCTCGCACTGAGGAGCCGGCCGTCTTTTGCGGTTCCCGAGATCGACGGGAGCCTCGTGTTCGACGGCACCGCGGAGGACGAGGCGGAGGCCGTCGTCGCGACGGCCACGGCGGCGACAATGGTGAGCGCGAGCGTTCGCAGGATCCGCATGCACGCCTCGTACCCGTTGTGCGCGCGGTTAGCCCAGTCGCGCGAAGAACGCTTACGGATCTTTTACCGCGCGCTCAGTCCTTGGAGCGGTGCGTCAAAGCGTCGACCTCGCCCTCGGAAAGCGGAAAATGGCACGCGGCCACGTCGTGCGGGCCCTTCGGCTCGAGCGGCGGCTCGACCTCGCGGCAGACCTGCTCCGCCTTCCAGCAGCGGGTGTGGAAGCGGCACGCAGCCGGCGGTGCGACCGGGCTCGGGACGTCGCCCTCGAGGACGACCCGGCGGCGGCCGCGCGTGGCGCCCGCCTTCGGCACCGGCACCGCCGAGAGCAGCGCCCCCGTGTACGGATGCCGCGGGTGCGTGTACAGCCGGTCGCTGTCCGCGAGCTCGACGATCTTGCCGAGGTACATGACGGCGATCCGGTCGCACATGTGGCGCACGACCGAGAGGTCGTGCGCGATGAAGACGAGCGTCAGCCCCATCTCGTCGCGCAGCTCCTGCAACAGGTTGAGCACCTGCGCCTGGATGGAGACGTCGAGCGCCGACACCGGCTCGTCGGCGACGATGAGCTTCGGTTCGAGGACGATCGCCCGCGCGATGCCGATGCGCTGGCGCTGACCGCCCGAGAACTCGTGCGGGTAGCGGTTGTAGTGCTCCGGGTTGAGGCCGACGCGCTCCATCACCTCACGCACGCGCGCGCGGCGCGCGTCGCGGTCGGACACACCGAGCAGCCGCAGCGGCTCGCCGATGATGATCCCGACCGAGCGGCGCGGATTGAGCGACGCATACGGATCCTGAAAGATCATCTGCACGTCCCGGCGGAGCGGGCGCAGGCGGCGCTCGGGCCACGCGCTGATGTCCTGGCCGTCGTAGACGATCGAGCCGCTCGTCGGCGCGAGCAGCCTCGTGATCAGCCGCGCCGTCGTCGACTTACCGCACCCGCTCTCGCCGACGAGGCCGAACGTCTCGCCGCGCTGCACGTCGAAGTCGATGCCGTCGACCGCGTGGACGCGCGCGACCTCGCGCTTGAGCAAGCCCTTCCGGATCGGGAAGTGCTTCACCAGGTCGCGGACGACGAGGAGGCTCTCACTCACCTCAGCGCCGGGTGCTCTTGCCGGAGCGACTGCCAGAGTCTCCTCCTCTCTTCGACGGGAAGATGACAGCGCACGAGATGCCCCGGCTCGGCCGGTGCAAGCGGCGGCTCGGTCTCGAGCGCTTCGGGCGGCGTGTACGGGCAGCGCGGATTGAACTTGCACCCGTGCGGCGGGTTGATGAGGCTCGGCGGAGAGCCGGCAATCGGGCTCAACCGGTCGGTGCGCGGCGCGTCCAGCCGCGGGATCGACTGGAGCAGTCCCCATGTGTACGGGTGCTGCGGCTCGTCGAAGAGCACCTCGCGCGGCGCCTGCTCGAGCACGCGGCCCGCGTACATCACCGCAACGTCGTCGCACATCTCCGCGACGACGCCGAGATCGTGGGTGATGAGCATGACCGCCGTGCCGAAGTCGTCGCGCAGCGCCTGGATCAGCTCGAGCACCTGCGCCTGCACGGTGACGTCGAGCGCCGTCGTCGGCTCGTCGGCGATGAGGATGTCGGGGCGCAGCGCGAGCGCCATCGCGATCATCGCGCGCTGGCGCATGCCGCCGGACATCTCGTGCGGGTACGAGTCGAAGCGCTCCTCCGGGCTCGGGATTCCGACTGAGCGCAGCGCCTCGATCGTGCGACGCTTCGCGATGTCGCGCGGGACGTCCTCGTGCGTCCGGATCGCCTCGACGATCTGGTGGCCGACCTTGAAGAACGGGTGAAGCGACGAGAGCGGGTCCTGGAAGATCATCGCGATCCGCGCGCCGCGAATCGCACGGAGGTGGTCGGCGTCCATCGAGACGAGATCGCGCCCGTCGAACATGACCCGGCCGGTGATCG
This sequence comes from Gaiellaceae bacterium, assembly GCA_036496165.1. Lineage (GTDB taxonomy): Bacteria > Actinomycetota > Thermoleophilia > Gaiellales > Gaiellaceae > Palsa-739. The sequence continues at coordinate 11,106 of DASXLN010000235.1, forward strand.
TCGCGTTCGGGAACCGCGTCAGCCCGATGATCGTCTGCGCGGTCACGCTCTTGCCCGAGCCCGACTCGCCGACGACGCCGAGCGTCTTACGCGCGTCGAGCGACAGCGACACGCCTTCGACCGCGCGAACGACGCCGTCGATCGTCTTGAAGGAAACGTGCAGGTCTTCTATCTCGAGCAGCGGCATCGGCTACCCGTACGTCACTCTCGGGTCGAGGAACGCGTACAGGATGTCGACGACGAGGTTCGCGAAGACGATGAAGAACGCCCCGAAGAGCACCGTGCCCTGGATCGCGGGCAGGTCGGAGTTCGTGATCGCGTTGTACGCATAGCGACCGACGCCGGGGACGTTGAAGACGATCTCGGTGAGGATCGCGCCGCCGAGGAGCAGGCCGATGTCCATGCCCGCCATCGTCACGATCGGCGTCAGCGCGGCCCGCAGACCGTGCTTGGAGATGACCTTCGCCTCGCGTAGGCCCTTCGCGCGCGCAGTGCGGATGTAGTCCTCGTTCATCGTTTCGATGAGGTTGCCGCGCGTCATGCGCGCGTAGAACGCGGCGAACGCAGCTGCGAGCGTCACCCACGGCAGGATGAGCGAGTTGAACCACTGGCCGACGTTCTGAGAGATCGGGACGTAGCTCCCCGCAGCGCCGAACCACTGCAGCTGGCCCGTCCCCTTCGCGAAGAGGAAGAGCGACACGAGCCCGAGGAAGTAGACGGGCGCCGAGATGGCCACGAGCGATCCGCCCATGAGCACGCGGTCGAAAATGCTGCGCGGCCGGATGGCGGAGACGACCCCGACGGGAATGCCGATGAGCATCCACACGATGAAGCCGCCGATCGTCAGCGAGATGGTGGCGGGAAGCCGCGAGAAGATCTCGCTCTTCACCGACTCGCTGTTGTAGTAGGAGTAGCCGAGGTTGAAGTGCTCGACGAGCCCCTTCAAATAGATCCAGAACTGCGTGTAGAACGGCTTGTTCAACCCGAGGTTGATGCGGATCTGGTGCACGAGCGCCGGAGTCGCATTTCGCCCCGCGCGGATCGCCGCCGGATCGGCCGACGGGAAGACGTCGAAGATGACGAACGTGATGAAGCTGACGACGAGCAGGAGCAGGATCGCCCAGAGCACGCGCCTGACGATGTACGCGCCCACTAGGCTCTCCCGCTCCTGCTGTCGCTTCTCATCTCGCTACTTCACCGACATGAACGAGACGTCCGGCTCGCCGCCGTTCCACAGCTCGGTGCCGTGCGTCACCCTGGTGGAGTAGAGCGTCGGCGAGTTCTCCCAGATCCACGGGATCGCGGCCGCAGAGGACGTGATCAGCTTGTCGATCTGGCCCCACTCCTGCCAGCGCTTCTCGGAGTTGATCTCGGTCTCCGCCTTCGTCATGAGGGCGTTGATCTTCGGATCGTTGAACTGCGACCAGTTGACGTTGTTCGCCGGCAGGATGTTCTTGCCGTTGAAGTTCGCGTCGAGGTCGGCCTGCGGCTCGTGGAAGTCCGAGATCCACCCGACGTTCGGGCAGATGTTCGGAGCATTCTTCGGCACGCCGCAGAACCGCGTGTACATCGCCGAGTGCTGCACAGGGATCGTCTTCACGTTGAAGCCGATCTTCTGCAGGCTGTTCGCCACCACCGCGGCCGTGTTCGAGCCCGGTGAGGTGTTGTCGGCGACCTGCGTGATCTGCGGGCCGTTGTACTTGCCGCTCTTGAAGCCGGCCTTCTTCAGCATCGCCTCGGCCTTCCCGACGTCACCCGAGTCGTTGTTCGCCGTCTTGAACGGGTCGAAGCCGAACCCGCCGGCCTGGTCGAAGCCGCTCTTGCCGAAGTCCGGCGAGATGAAGTGCGTCGCGATCTTCCCGTCGATCGGGCCGCCGCGCGTCAGCCGCATGGCGTTCCGGTCGAGGATGAACGCCACGGCCATCCGCACGTACTTGTTGTTGAACGGCGCCTTCTGCGTGTTCAGTGCGACGAACCGGCTGCCCGGCGTCGGGGTGAACTCGAGCTGGCCCTTCTCACTCGAGTTCGACGTGATCGACTTCAGCTGAGCCGCCGGGGGCGGGAAGTCGCCGTTGGCGTCGCCTTGGCCGCTGAGGATCTGCTTCGTCGCAACCGTCGGATCGAAGCCCTCCTTGAAGACGATCTTGTCGGCATAGGCCGGCCGCCAGCTCGTCTTCGGGTTCCAGTTCGGGTTCCGGACGAGGACGATCTGCTTCCCAGGCGAGTAGCCGGTGATCTTCCCGGCCGCGTTGTTCTGCACCATGTACGGCCCCGTCGCCACCTCGTGGTCGCCGTACGACGAGCTCTTGCCCTTGTCGTACTTGGCCGCGTAGTCCTTCGGCACCGGCGCCGTCAACGGCTCCTGGAGCGCGGCGACGAAGATGCCGCTCGCCTTCGAGAGGTGGAAGACGATCGTGTACTTGTCGGGAGTCGCGATCCCGGAGATGTTCGGCACCGAGTTCCCGATCTTCGTCGGTGCGCCCTGGATGACGCCGAAGTACGCGCTTGCGTACCCATTGCCGACAGCCGCGTCGAAGCCACGCTCGATCGCGTACTTCACGTCGGCCGACGTCACTTCACGGTTCACCGGCGGGCTGAACTTGATGCCGTGCTGGATGTGCACGGTGACCGTCTTTCCGCCGTTCGACACCGTCGGCATGCTCGCCGCCAGATCCGGCGTCGGCTGGATGCTGTCCGGCTTGTAGGCGAGCAGCGGGCGCTGCGTCACGTACGTGATCGCGTACGTGAACTGGTAATACGCCGCACCCGGGTCGAGATGGTCGATGTCGCCTTCGGACAGGATCGTGATCGTCCCGCCCTTCTTTCCCTTCGTGAGCGTGTGGCTCGAGCCTTGCACGCCGCTCGAGCTTCCACCCCCGCCGCAACCCGCTGCGACAAAGGCGAGCGCGGCAGCGGCGAGACCAAGCACGGCGATTCGCCGTTTCATTCCCCCTCCTTCATGTGGTCGTTCGTGGGTCGAGCGCGTCGCGGACTCCGTCGCCGAGCAGGTTGAACGCCAGCACCGTGAGGAGCAGGGCGGCGCCCGGGAAGGCGAAGTACCACCACGCGGTGTCGTAGATGGGAGTCGCTTCGGCCAGCATCTCTCCCCAACTGGCCCGGGGCGGCTGAATGCCGACACCGAGATACGACAGGGCGGCCTCCAGCAGGATGTTCTGCGGAATGACCAATGTCGAGTAGACGACGATCGGAGCGACAAGGTTAGGGAGGATCTCTCTGAAGATGATCGTGCGACTCCGCGCGCCGCCGGCGCGCGCAGCCTCGATGAACTCCTTCTCCCGCAGCGAGAGCACCTGGCCGCGGATGATGCGGCCGATGTACGTCCAGTTGATGATGACGATCGCGACGATCACCGTTCCCAGCCCCGGCTTCACGAGCCCGCTGACGCAGCCGTTGCCGAGCGAGCACGCGGACGCGATGCCGAGCGCGAGCAGCAGGATGGGGAACGCGAGCGTGATGTCGATGAGGCGCGAGATGACCGTGTCCGTCCAGCCGCGGAAGTAGCCCGCGACCATCCCGAGCACGACGCCGATCGTGACGGAGAGCGCAGTTGCGATGAGCGCGATTTCGAGTGAGACCTGCGCCCCGTAGAGGACGCGCGAGAACACGTCGCGCCCCACCTGATCGACGCCGAACAGGAAGCTCGACGACGGGCCTGTCGGCGTTCCGAAGCTGTCGAGCTTGTTCGGGAACTGGGCATTCGGCGGGTGCCCGAAGGCCGACGCGATCGGCCCGGCGAAGATGGCGACGAGGACGAGCAGGACGATGAAGGCGAGCGCGGCGAAGGCGACGCGGTCACGCTTGAACCGCACCCAGAAGAGCTGCCAGGGCGTGCGTCCGAGGATCTCGATCTGGACGAAATCGGCAGCGCCCTCGCGGTGGAGCTCTTCTTCCTCCCGGATAGCGCTCATCTAGAAAGCATTTCCGTTCGGTTACCGCCCGGAAACGCCGAGTAGCTCCCGCAGCCGTGTTGTCACCGGGGTGAACCGTAGCTCGCTGGTGCCACGCGATGCGCCGGTTGCCAACGCGACAGCGAGGGGTGCGTTGGTCTTGGGGTCGAGCGTGAGCGTGACATGGGTCGCTTTCAGCGTGAAGCCGAGGCGTTCGTGCTGCAGCGAGAGCCCGCGGCGCTGCTGAGCGAGCGTCTGGAGCCGGCGGGCGAGGACGCGCGGACAGCCGGCAAGCTCCATCAGCACGAGCGGCGAGGTCGACCGCGTCGCCGCCCGGCCGCCGGTGGCCTCGAGCGTGTGCGGCGGTACGGCAAGCAGAACGTAGCCGTCGTCCAGGTGGAGAACCGCTCCTCTCCGCCGCCGGCCGGCGATCTCGATCCAGTCCTGAAGACAGCGCCCGTGGAGGACGCGCCCGCTGTCGAGCGTGATCGTGCTGTCGACGAGCCGGTAGCGCTCGAGCCAGATCGCCGCGCGAAGCGCCGTCAGCGTCGCGGTCGACGGCGACGGCAGCACCGTGCGCTGGACGACGAAACCGACGCCGAGGATGATGCCGGCGACCGCGCCCGCCACCCCGAGCGTCACCCATCCGGGGCCTAGTAGACGCCGGATCACCGTTCTACCCTCGATCGGTGAGGGCGGCGACCACTGCGGCAGTGGCCTTCGCGAGCATGCTCGTGCTCGCGGTGCCGGCGTCCGCCGCGCGACCGCCCGACGCCTCGCGGGCGATCGCGAGCTATGTCGCGATGGAGCGCTCGCTCTTCGACACCGAGTCCGGCACCTACCGCGACGCACAGGCGTGGCCGGTCTCCCAGGCCGTGTCGGCGACGATCGCGGTCGCGAGCATCCCCGGCGCCCGTACCGATGCGGCCGCGCACGCGGCGCTCGGGTTCCGGCAGCTCGGCTCCTTGCGCCAGGGCGCGCTCTACGAAGCGCAGACAGGCGCGTCGATCTACTACGACGACAACGAATGGATCGCGCAGGACCTGCTCGACTGGAACGACTTCCGCCACGATCCCGGATCCGTCGCCGACGCAAAGGCGATCTTCGCCGGCGTCGTGAAGGCGTGGGACGACGACGGCGCGACGCCGTGCCCGGGCGGTGTCTACTGGACGACCGCCACCGACATCCGTGACCGCAACACGGTGTCGACAGCGAACGGCGCGCTCGTCGGCCTGCGCCTGTATGCACGCACCCACAATGCGGCGCTTCTGTACTGGTCGAGGCGGATGCTCGACTGGATGAACACGTGCATGCTCGCCCCGAACGGCCTCTACTGGGATCACGTCGCCGCAGACGGAACGGTCGACCGGCGCGAATGGAGCTACAACCAGGGCAGCCCGATCGCCGCCTACCTGCTCCTCTACGAGACGACTGGCGACCGCTCCGCGCTCGCTCGCGCCGAACAGCTGGCGGACGGAACGCTGAGCGCGTTCTCCGGCAACTGGCTGGCGGAGCCGCCCGAGTTCGCCGCGATCTTCTTCCGCCATCTGCTCGAGCTCGCGGCCGTCGACGGCCGCACCCGGTACGTCGCGGCTGCCGAGACGTATGCCGACGCGGCGTGGGGAACGCTGCGCGACCCGCAGAGCGGGCTCTTCTCGACCGGCCTGCTCGGCCAGGCGGCGTTCGTGCAGCTCTACGCGCATCTTGCGCTCACGGAAAGCGGAGCGGGAGCACGAAGATCGCCGCCGCCAGGAGGGGCACCGACAGCCCGAGGATCAGGCGGTGCACACGGGGATCGCGGCCGAGCGCGGCCAAGCCCCAGAACGCCGCCGGCGCGAGCAGCCCGAAGCGGTCGATCGAGTCGAACGAGCCGCTGAAGAGCGGAAGGACGACGATCGCGAGGCCGGACAGAAGCCACGGCCACGAGACGCCTGCGCGGGCAGCCGCAGCGATGAGACCGAGGTAGAGAACCGCAGCGACGATGTCGCGCGTCACCCATGCGTCGTGCCCGAATGCGCGTCCGATTCCCTCGAACGCGTGGATGACGCCGAGCGGTGAGAACGCGCGTCCCCAGGCGCGCTCCGCCTGCGACCACGCCATCGGGTCGCCGAGCACGCGCCACAGGTAGAGCGAGAACGAGGCGATCGCCGCGAACGGAGCGACGACTGCTGCGAGCGCGAGGCCGCGCGCCTGCGGCGTGAGCGCGCGGCGCTGCTGCCACGCGAGCACGGCGAGCGGCAACGCGACGAAGAGGCCTTCCGGGCGGGCGAGAGCCGCGGCTGCCGCGCACACGCCGGCCAGTCCCCAGCGGGCGCGGCGCCCGGCGAGCGCCGCAGCGGCGATGAGCGCGAGCACGATGCTCTCCGGGTAGACCATCGAGAACGCGAACCCGAACGGGAACACTGCGAGGTACGCAGTCGTGCGCCGAGCCATCGACTCGCCGAGGAGATCGCGGGTCAGCGCATGGAACGCGACGAGCGCGCCGAGGAAGCCGACGTTCGCGAGCACGATGCCCGTCGTCGAGTAACCGAGGCCGGCGGCATGTCCTCCGCGCAGGAGGACGGGGAAGAGCGGGAAGAACGCGGGGTCGCTCTGCCGCCCCGGTACCAACAGGTAGCCGCTGCTCGCGACCATCCGGTACCAGCGGCCGTCCCAGGTCTGTAACAACCCGAGGGCGTGCGCGTGCTGCGCCGGCGTGATCCAGCCGGACGGTCCGAAGCGGTGAGCGGCGAGCGCGGCGGCAATGACGACGGCCCGGCCTGCGAGCCACCACCCCGCAATCCACGTGAGCACGCGCAGCCGCGACGTCGCCTCATGGGCGCGCCGGAGGTCGAGCGGGGGCGACCCGGCATGCTCGAGCGTTGCCACTCGTGACATTCCTAGTCACAATCACGGCCGATCAAACGCGGACTTACCGGACTTTTACTTTCCACGATGGTTCAGCTGAGAGCGGAACCGGTACGAATTGGGTCGTGCGCCTCAGGATCCCCCTGGCGCTGGTCGCCCTCGCGCTCGCACTTCCGGCTGCGGGAGCCGCCTCGCCGGCGTCCTCGAAGACCTACCTCTCGCTCGCACAGCAGGGGCTCTCCGACGTCCGCGCACACTGGTGGAACGCCGACGAAGGCTGGTACAACGACACGTACAACGCGCAGCCGCCGTCGATGCCGCTCGCACGGCTGTGGAGCGCGTACCCGCTCTTCGAGACGCTCGTCGGCGTCGAGCTCGCGCAACCGACCGCGGCGAACAAGAAGGCGCTGACCGACTTCGCCGACAAGGCGGCGGCGCTCTACTGGAACCCGAACGTCAAGCCGTACGGCGGCTACGGCTACTACCCCGGCATGTCGAGCGCGCAGGCGAATGTCTACTACGACGACTCGGGCTGGTGGGGCCTGTCGTTCATCGACGCATACCAGGCATCACACGACCGCGCCTACCTCGCGGACGCCCGGCGCGCGATGCGCTTCATCGTCGGCTCCGGCTGGGACTCGAAGCTCGGCGGTGGAACGTGGTGGGACACGTTCCACCATCACAAGACGATCGAGCCGCTCGCCGCGGCGGTGATGATCGGCACGCGGCTCTACACGCTCGACCACGACACGTGGGCGCTCGGCTGGGCGCAGAAGATGCTCGCCTGGGCGAACACGCACTCGTTCAACAAGCAGCGCGGCTTGTATCAGCGGAGCGCAACGGACGACACGGCCCTGGACTACGCCCAGGGCCTGTTGGTCACGGCGAACTGGGAGCTGTGCAAGGCGCTCAAGAAGCCGGCGATGTGCACGAAGGCGCAGCAGGTCGCGAGTGCGTCGCTCACCGCGTTCGGGCAGAACCTCGAGTGGGCGCCGATGTACGACGTCGTCTATCTCCAGTGGATGCTCGAGTACTACAAGGAGTCCGGCGACTCGCGCTTCTACACCCTCGCCGCGCACAACGCGATGCGCGCGCAGCAGAAGGCGCTGAACGAGAGTGGCTACTACCTGAACAACTGGGACGGGATGCCGCTCGCCGACGGGCTCGGCGAGGAGGCGTCCAACCTCGAGCTGTTCGCCTGGCTGGCCGCCTCCCCGCCTCCGTCGTAGTTATGCCGACGGCGCGATGTTCTGATTGAGTCGGAACAGGTTCGTCGGGTCGTAGCGGTCCTTCAGCGCCCGGAGCCGCTCGACCTTCCTCGCACCGAAGCTCTCGTTCAGCACGTCGTCCCCCATCTCCGTCAGGAAGTTGAGCGAGATGCCCTCGGAGACATGCGGGGCCATCGCATCCGAGACCTTCCTGACCCACGCGATGTTCGCGTCTGTCGTTGCCGGGTCCTCCCACATGCCGTTCAGGTGGAAGTTGAACGGCGACGTGCGGCCGCTGATGGCGGTATCGCTCTCGCCGAGGTTGCCGATCGCGCCGCCGCCGTTGATCAGGATGGCCGCAGTGAACGGCGAGGGAGCGGTGTCTGCCGCCTCCATCCAGACGTCGATGAGGCTGTCTTCGCAGCCGTCCAGGTTGCGCGCCCGCCAGTAGTTGTGGCGGCCGTACGGATTCCCCGGGTCGAGCAGCCCCTGCACCATCGTGTACGGCATCGGCTGCCAGAGGTCGACGATCGGTCCGAGTGCGCGAAACGGCGCGAGGATCTTCTCTGCCGCCTCGTGCGGGCCGGCGATCATGCCGGCGATCGCGGGCACGCGCTTGCCCTGCCACTCCTCCGGCACGAACGGCGCCGGCGGCGCAGTGATGGACGCGAGCGCCCAGCCGATGTCGTCGCTCTCGTTGCTGAGGTCGCGCCAGAGCCGCGCCACCTCGGCTGCCTTGTCAGGGTGGAACGCCGCGAGGCCGCCGTACACGATCGGCGGAAGCGGGTGCAACCGGAACTCCATCTCGGTGACGACGCCCCAGTTGCAGCCGCCGCCCTTGAGGCCCCAGAGGAGCTCCGGGTTCTCGCTCTCCGACGCGTGCACGAGCTCGCCCTCGGCCGTGACGACGTCCGCGCTCAGCACGTTGTCGGCGGCGAAGCCGAACTTCCGCTCGAGCCAGCCGCTGCCGGTGCCGGTGGTGAACCCGACGACGCCGGTCGTGGTCACACGGCCGCCCGTGACGGCGAGGCCGAACGCCTGTGTCTCGTGGTCGAGCTCGCCCCAGTCGACCCCGCCCTGCGCGCGGACGGTCTTCTTGTCCGGGTCGACCCGGACGCCCTTCATCGCGCGCATGTCGAGGACGATCCCGTCGTCGACCGACGAGAAGCCTGCCACCGAGTGGCCGCCGCTTCGGATCGCGAGCGGAAGCCCACTCATCCGCGCGAGGCCGACACCGCGGACGACGCCCGCGACGCCGGCGGGCCGCAGGATGACGCGGGGCCGCTTGTCGAACATGCCGTTGAAGACGCCGCGCAGCTCGTCGTAGCCGGCGTCCGTCGGCTCGACGATCTCGCCGCGGAACTCAGTCCGGAGCTGCTCGAGGGCCTCGGCCTCGAGCCCAGCGGTCACGGTGCTTGCCATCGGCTACCTCCTCGTTGCGATTGACGCGAGCCTAGTACTCGTGTCGTGAAATGCAAGACGGACAACCACATCGCGATCTTCCGGATGAACCGCTCGACCGACGGAACCGTAGGAATGGGCATGAAGCTCTATCGCCTCTTACCGATGCTCGTCCTGGCCCTCGCCGCGCTCGCGCTCGTCAGCGCCTGTGGCGGCAAGGGCGGCGGCTACTGAGCCGCGAACTGCTGCGCGAGCGACCGGGCGTAGACGTCCTCCCAGCGATCGGACGGCTGGTCGGCGACGTATGCGCGGTCGAGCTCGACGAGCACGTGGACGAGATGGCTGCGAACCGGTGCCGCACCGAGGAGCTGCGGCAGCTCCGAGTGGTCGAGGAGCCAGTCGGCGTACCACGACGCCCAGTCCGGGTCGTCGCCGTCGGTGATCCGGAAGACGACGTGATGCGTCTCGGCGGCCTCGTGGAGAAGGTCGGCGATGGTCATGACGTGAAGATAGAGGACAGCTCTTCACGATCGGCGTCGCCGAGCGGGTTGGCGAGCGCCGCCAGCGCGGGCGCCAAGTGCTCGGGGCGGCGCGGGCCGACCACGATCGCGGTCACCCGCGAATCGGCGAGGAGCCACGCAAGCGAAAGCGTGGCGGGGTCGCCCATGGCGGCGAGCCGCTCGAGACGGTCGAAGATCGCGTCGTTGCGCAGGTGCTCGTACGGCTCCGGCCGCATCGTCATCCGCGAGCCGGCGGGCGCCGCCTCGCCGCGGCGGTACTTGCCGGTCAGCCAGCCGCCGGCAAGCGGGCTGAACGGCTCGAACCCGAGTCCGCGCTCGGCGCACAGCGGAAGGACTTCCTGCTCGGCCTCGCGGTCGAGCAGCGAATACGAGTTCTGCACCCAGGCGAACGAGCCGGCGGCGGTCGCCTCGCGCAGCTCGGCGCCGCCGACGTTGGAGAGGCCGTACGCGCCGATCTTCCCCTCGCCGACGAGCTCGTCGAGAACGCCGGCCGTCTCCGCGATCGGAACGTCCGAATCCCACGCGTGCGTCAGATAAAGGTCGACGCGCTCGAGCCCGAGTCGGTCGAGGCTGCTCTCGAGCTGCCGGCGCACCCGCGCCGGCGCGAGCCCGTGGTCGGCGCCCTCCTCCATCGGGTTGAACGTCTTGGTCTCGATGACGATCCCCGCCGGCCGGCGCGACCGCAACCACTCACCGATGGTCGTCTCGCTGCGACCGCCGCCGTACGCATCGGCGGTGTCGAACGTCGTGATGCACGCCTCCCACGCGGCGTCCATGATCGCGAACGCCTCGTCCCTCGTCTCGCCCTTCCCGAAGAACTCCGGCGACGAGCCGACACCGCCGAAATTGCCGCAGCCGAGGACGATGCGCGATACGTCCACACCGCCCATGTAGGCTCGCTGCATGAGTGCGACCGTACTCGACGTGGAAGCCCTCCGCGAGCGCTTCTCGTCGCTCCGCGGCGGCTTCGTCTTCCTCGACGCGCCCGGCGGCTCGCAGGTGCCCGACGAAGTGGGACGCGCGATTGCCGACGCGCTGCGGGATGCGAGCGGGAACCTCGGGGCGCCGTACGAGACGGGCCGCCGAGTCGAGGGCATCGTCGACCGCGCGCGGGCAGACGCCGGCCGCTTCCTCAACTGCTCGCCGGACGACATCGTCTTCGGCACGAACATGACGGTGCTCGACTTCACGCTCTCGCGAACGGCTTCGCGCGACTGGAAGGAGGGCGACCGCATCCTCGTCTCGCGCCTCGACCACGACGGCGGCGTCGCGCCGTGGATCGAGCTCGCTGCGGACCGCGGCTTCGAGGTCGACTGGATCGACGTCACCGA
>DASXLN010000236.1:0-3590 GCA_036496165.1 Gaiellaceae bacterium
AGTCGGGGGGCGCGCCGATCTTCGCGAACTCCTCGGGACCGACCTGGAGGACGACCGGGATGGTCGTGATCGTCTCGACGTTGTTGATCAGCGTCGGCGACGCGTATACGCCTTCGATCGCCGGGAACGGGGGCTTCGAGCGCGGCTGGCCGCGCTTGCCCTCGAGCGACTCCAGCAGCGCCGTCTCCTCGCCGCAGATGTATGCGCCTGCGCCGCGGTGCACGACGATGGTCACGTCGTCCATGAGCCCGGCGGCCTCCGCCTCGTCGACCGCCGCCTGGAGGACGTCGTACTCCGTCGAGTACTCGCCGCGGATGTAGATGAAGACGGACTTGGACGCGATTGCATACGCAGCGATGAGGCAGCCCTCGATCAGCCGGTGCGGGACGCTCAGCATGATCTCGCGGTCCTTGAACGTTCCCGGCTCGGACTCGTCAGCGTTCACCGTGATGTAGACCGGCTTCGCGATCTTGTCCGGCGTGGGGATGAAGCTCGCCTTGCGCCCGGTCGGGAAGAACGCTCCGCCGCGGCCGCGCAGGTTCGACTCGATGAGGAGGCGGATCACCTCCCCCGGCGGCATCGCGCGCGCCTTCGCCAGCTGCGCGTAGCCGCCGACGGCGCGGTACGACGTGAGGTCGCGGAGCGGCTGCTCCTCCGCGCCGCCGAGGACGAGCGCCGGATCCGCCTTAGCTGCCACTGCGCAGCTCCTCGACGATGGCGGGTACCTGTTCCGGCGTCACCGACTGGCGGTAGCGGTGGTCGACCGCGACCACCGTCGGCGTCGAGCAGCCGCCGAGGCACTCGACCGCGCGTAGCGTGATCTCGCCGTCGGGCGTCGTCTCGCCCGGGGTCACGCCGAGCTCGCGCTCGAACGACTCGAGCACCGCTTGCGCGTTCACGAGCCCGCAGCAGACGTTGGTGCACACCTCGACCATGTGACGACCCGCGGGCTCGAGGTTGAACATGTCGTAGAAGCTCGCGACCGACATGCAGTACGCCGGCGTGAGGTCGAGCGCGTCGCCGACCTCTTCGAGCGCCTCGCGCGAGAGCCACCCGTACTGCTCCTGCGCGAGCCGGAGCGCCGGCAGCACGGCCGACCTCGAGCTCGGATAGCGCTTCGCGATCTTCTCGATCTCGGTCTGGAGGCTCATCGGTCGGTGTCCCCCATCACCGCGTCGAGCGAGCCGACGATCGCGATCAGGTCGGCGATCATCGAGCCCTCCGCGCATGTCGCGGTCGCCTGGAGCGCCGCGAACGACGGCGCGCGGAAGTGCACGCGCCACGGCTTCGGCCCGCCGTCGCTGACGACGTAGCAGCCCGATTCGCCGCGTGGCGACTCGATCGCGACGTACACCTCGCCGGCCGGCACGCGGTACCCCTCGGTGACGATCTTGAAGTGGTGGATGAGCGACTCCATCGACGTGTGCAGCTCCTCGCGCGGCGGCAGCACGACCTTGCGGTCGTCCGCGATCCACGGCTCGCCCTCCATGCGCTCGAGCCGGTCGAGGCACTGGCGCACGATCTTCGTCGACTCCGCCATCTCGTCCATCCGCACGCGGTAGCGGTCGTAGACGTCGCCGCCGGTGTAGACGGGGACGCGGAAGTCGACCTGGTCGTACGCGAGGTACGGCTGGTCGCGCCGGAGATCCCAGTCGACGCCGGACGCGCGCAGCACCGGCCCGGACTGGGCGAGCGCGAGCGCGTCGTCGGCGGAGAGCTTCCCGATGCCCTGCGTGCGCTCGAGCCAGATCTGGTTGCGGTCGAGCAGCGTCAGGTAATCGTCGAGCGCGTGCGGCATCCACTCGACGAACTTGCGCGCCTCGGGATAGAAGCCCGCCGGGATGTCCTCCGCGAGCCCGCCCGCCTGGAAGTAGCGCGTGTGCATCCGCTGGCCGGCGACGAGCTCGAAGAGATCGAGGATCGTCTCGCGCTCGCGGAAGCAGTACCAGAACATCGAGATCGCTCCCAGCTCGAGCGCCGACGTCCCGAGGAACACGAGATGCGAGTGGATGCGGTTGAGCTCGCACAGCAGCATGCGCATCCACGTGGCCTTCTCCGGGACTTCGAGCTCGAGGAGCTTCTCGATCGCGAGCACGAAGACGAGCTCGTTGTTCTGGTAGCCGACGTAGTCGATGCGCTCGGGATACGTGATCGCCTTCCACCACGTCTTCTGCTCCATGTTCTTCTCGAAGCCGGTGTGGAGGTACCCGATGACGGCCGAGAGCCCGACGACGTGCTCGCCGTCGAGATCGACGATGAGGCGGAGAACGCCGTGCGTCGACGGATGGTTCGGCCCGAAGTTGACCTGGAGGATGTCGTCGGTCTCGCGCAGCGCGACCGGGACGTCCATCACCGTCGGGACGCGCTTCGGGATGCGCGAGCCCTCGTAGATCGGATCGCCGACGATCGGCCAGCGGCGCGTGCGCCCGACGTGTTGCAACGTCGTGCTCATTCAGCCGGGGAGAAGCGGACCGGCTCGCCGCCGATCGGGTAGTCCTTGCGCAGCGGATGGCCTTCCCAGTCGTCGTCCATGAGGAGACGGGCGAGATTCGGGTGGCCGTCGAAGGTGATCCCCATCAGGTCGAACTGCTCGCGCTCGAGCCAGTCGGCCGCAGGCCACACGGAGACGACGCTCGCGACATGCTCGCCGTCCTCGAGCCAGCACTGCAGACGGAGACGCGGCGCGCCCTGGCGAAGCGCGAGCAGGTGGTAGCTGATCGAGAAGCGCGCGGGCTTCGCCTCCGGCAGCACCTGCAGGCCCTGCGTCATCGGCAGGTTGAGGTCGCGCCCGGACGCGGTGCCGATGTAGCCGGACACGCCTTTGTGGTTCCAGTTCAGGTAGTCGGTCGCGACGAGGTCGGTGAGGACCGCGAAGCCGAGCTCATCGCGCGTGTACGTGCACGCGTCCCGAACATGCCCGCGGTCGACGACAACCGTGGTCTCGCCGTAGGCCTCCGTCGTTGCGACGTGGCCCGGGACCTTCGAGTAGTCGGCTATGTCGCCACCTGCTTGCGCTCGTACGCGGGCGGGACGCCGGCCATGTGCGCCTCGTGCAGGCGGATGATCCCCTCCATCAGCGCCTCGGGGCGCGGCGGGCAGAACGGCACGTAGATGTCGACGGGAACGATGCGGTCGACGCCCTGGAGGATCGCGTAGTTGTTGAACATGCCGCCCGAGCTCGCGCACGCTCCCATCGCGATGACCCACTTCGGCTCGAGCATCTGGTCGTAGATCTGGCGGAGCGGCGCGGCCATCTTGTGCGCGACGCGCCCGGAGACGATGAGCAGGTCGGCCTGGCGCGGCGACGAGCGGAACGCCTCCATGCCGAAGCGCGCGAGGTCGTAGCGCGAGCCGACGATCGACATCATCTCGATCGCGCAGCACGCGAGCCCGAACGTGTCGGGCCACATCGACTTCGTCTGCGCCCAGCGCACCGCCTTGTCGAGCGTCGTGATGCCGAGCGCCTGCTCGAGCTCCTCGACGCCGAGCTCCTCCTCGAAGCGCGACGGCCCCTTCGTCGGCCACAGCAGCCGCTCGGACTGGAGCCCGTAGTCGCGGAGGCGGGTCTTCTCGTCGGCCATCTACCAGTC
>DASXLN010000237.1:0-2354 GCA_036496165.1 Gaiellaceae bacterium
GGCCGCGCGGCCGGTGGTGGCTCCAATCGAGCCGGTCGCCGTCGGAGGTCGTCAGGTCGATGCCGCCGACGTACGCGACACGGTCGTCGACGATGACGAGCTTCTCGTGGTGGCAATGGAGCGGCCGCTCCTTCGCGTCCAGCTCCACCTCGACGCGCGTGCCGTGCATGATCCGGTCGCGCACCTTCCGCACCTCGCTCCGGTCGGGACGGAAGAGCGGCAGCGGCGCGCCCGCCCACGCGAGCACGCGAACCGGGACGCGCTCGGCCGTCTCGCCGAGGAGTGCGGCCAGGGTCGGCCCGCCGTCGCCCATGCAGAAGTCGGGCGAGAAGAACCAGCCGGCGAGGTGCACGTGCGACTGGGCCGACCGGATGTCGTCGACCATGCGCGGCAGCGCCTCGGCGCCGTCGACGAGGGGCTCGACGCGGTTGCCGGAGCGCGGCGCGAACGAGCCGGTGTCGGCCCAGCCGCCGGCGGGCGGGTCGAACGCGCGACCGTGACCGATGCGCGCGAGCCGTCGGCGATGATGCGACCGGACCGTTTGCTCGATCCGGTCGCCGAGGACGTCGTCGATCAGGCTAATGCCCACCCGGCGTCGGCGAGGCGGGCGGACTGGGCGGAATGTTGATGATCGTCTGCGTCGGGGCAGGCGGCGCGACCGGGACGTAATAGCCGGAGCCGTACGTCGTCGTGCCGGTGATCTGCGGCGTCGGGAACCCGAGCACCGGCATGTGCGCGGTCGCGGTCGTCATGAAGCGTTGCCAGATCTCCGCCGGCAGCGAGCCGCCGAAGACCGAGCCGACGCCCTCGACGTTGTACAGCGAGATCTCGGCCTTCGGGTATCCGACCCAGACGCACGTTGCGAGCTGCGGGACGTAGCCGCAGAACCACGCGTCCTGGAAGTTCTCCGCCGTCCCCGTCTTGCCGGCGGCCGGGCGGCCGATGGACGCGGCGGTACCGGTGCCGTGCTGGATGACGCCCTCGAGCGCGTAGGTCACCTGGTCGGCGACGTTGCGCGGGATCGCCTGCGCGCCTGTCGCGTTCAGCTTGCCGAGCACGTTCCCATTCGGTGCGCGCACGAGCTCGAAGGCCTGCGGATCGTGGTGGACGCCGTGCGCGGCGAGCGTCGCGTACGCGTCCGTCATCTCGAGCGGGTTCACCGGCTGCGTGCCGAGCGTGATCGAGCACACAGGCTGGAGCTTCGTCGTGATCCCCATCTTGTGCGCGACGGGGACGACGTTCCACGGGCCGACCTTCGCGACGAGCTGCGCGAAGATCGTGTTCACCGAGTTCGCGGTCGCGTTCAGCAGGTTCATGTACCCGCCGTTCTCGTCCGCGTAGTTGTGCACGTCCCACGGCCCCTGCGGCCCGTCGCAGCTGTGCTCCGGAATGATCATCGACGGCGGCCCGGAGAAGCTCGAGTAGAGCGAGATGCCGTGGATGATCGCGGTCGCGAGGACGAACGGCTTGAACGAGCTGCCGGCGGTGCGCGTGCTCTGCGTCGCGAGGTTGAACTTCATCTTGCGCCCGTCGGGGACGTAGCCGACCATCGCCCGCACGGCGCCGGTGCGCGGGTCGATGGCGACGAGCGCCGCCGCCGGGTCGGTCTTGTGCCGCATGACGCCGCGCACCGTGGAGAGCGCCGCCGACTGCATGCTCGGGTCGAGCGTCGTCCGCACGCGCAGGCCGCCGGCGGCGACGCGGCGCGCGCCGAGCTTCGCGACGAGCTGCTGCTCCGCCCAGCCGAAGAAGTTCGGGTGCTGTTGGCGCACGTACAACGAGCCCGGCTTCAGCCCGAGGGGCGCCGACACCGCATGCTCGAACTGCGCTCGCGAGATCTCGCCGCCCTCGTACATCGCGCGCAGCACCTCGTTGCGGCGCTGCATCGCCATCGCCGGGTGGAGCAGCGGGTCGTACACCGTCGGCGCCTGCGGCAGCCCGGCGAGCATCGCCGCCTGCGGGAGCGACAGCTGGGACGCGTGCGTCGAGAAGAACGTCTCCGCCGCCGCCTGCGCGCCGTGCGCGGCGCGGCCGTAGAACACTTCGTTCAGGTACGAGGTGAGGATCCGCTTCTTCGGCCACACCTGCGCGAGCTTGATCGCGAGACAGGCCTCCTTCACCTTGCGCGAGAACGTGCGGCTCGCGTTGCCGATGTAGAGGTTGCGAACGAGCTCCTGCGTGATCGTCGACCCGCCCTGCACGATCTTCCCCGCGGTCACGTCGGAATACAGCGCACGCGCGATGCCCTGGTAGTCGAGTGCGCCGTGCTGCCAGAAGCGACGGTCCTCGATCGCGACCGTCGCCTGCCTGAGGTACGGCGAGATCTGGTCGATGCGGAGCGGCTGCCGGTTCAC
>DASXLN010000238.1:0-2093 GCA_036496165.1 Gaiellaceae bacterium
TTG
The DNA here is from genome assembly GCA_036496165.1 of Gaiellaceae bacterium. GTDB lineage: Bacteria > Actinomycetota > Thermoleophilia > Gaiellales > Gaiellaceae > Palsa-739. Next base: position 4 of record DASXLN010000238.1, read on the forward strand.
GACGAGAGCCTCGCGCGGCTCGGGGTCGACGGTGTCGACGTCGTGCTCGTCCACGACCCCGACGACCACTACGAGGAGGCGCTCTCGGGCGCGTTCCGCGCGCTCGCGCGCTTGCGCGAGGAGGGCGCCGTGCGCGCAATCGGCGTCGGCATGAATCAGACGCCGATGCTCGAGCGGTTTGCCCGTGAAGCGGACCCGGACGTTTTCCTCGTCGCAGGCCGCTGGACGGCGCTCGATCGCACCGCGGCGGGCTTGCTGGATCTCTGTGTCGAGCAGGGCATCGAGATCATGGCGGGCGGCGTCTTCAACAGCGGCGTACTCGCAGGCGGCGACACGTTCGATTATGAGGCGGTCACGCCCGAGGTCGTCGCACGGGTGGCGATGCTGCGGGAGACGTGCGCCCGGCACAGCGTCCCGCTCGAGGCGATGGCGGTGCAGTTCCCATTGCGCCACCCGGCGGTGACATCGGTCCTCGTCGGCTGTCGCGCACCCGATGAGGTCGAGGAGGATGTCCGCCTGTCGCAGCTCGAGATTCCGGAGGCGCTGTGGTCCGAGATCGCGTGATCGTCGACGCGCACCAGCACTTCTGGGATCCAGCTCGCGCGCAGTATCCGTGGATGACGGACGAGCTGAACCGCCGCTACGGGCCCGAGCACATCGACCCCATCCTCCGCGAGTACGGAGTCGCCGGCACGATTATCGTCCAGGCACGGCACTCGCTAGACGAGACACGCGAGCTCCTCGCGATTGCGCAGACGACGCCGTTCGTGCTCGGCGTCGTGGGCTGGCTTGACCTAACGGGCGACGTCGACCGGCAACTCGGCGAGCTCGATTCCCCGCTCGTCGGCGTCCGCCACCAGGTGCATGACGAGCTGGACGCGAAGTGGCTGCTGCGCGTCGACGTGCAGCGCGGCCTCGCCGCGGTCGGTGCCGCCGGGATGGCATATGACCTGCTCGTGCGCACACGCGAGCTGCCGGCGGCAGTCGAGACCGTCCGGCGCCATCCGGAGGTGAAGTTCGTCCTCGATCACGTCGCCAAGCGTCCGCCGGACGACGGCGCATGGTCGGAGGGCGTCACTGCGCTCGCCGCGTTTCCGAACGTCGCGTGCAAGGTCTCCGGGCTCTTGAGCGAGCACGACCCCGCGGGAACCGCCCGGCTCGCGCTCGACTGGTTCGGAGCCGACCGGTGCATGTTCGGCTCCGACTGGCCCGTGAACAGCGACTACGGAGCCGCGCTGGCGATCGCCGGCGACGACCCGGACGTTCTCGCTCGCACGGCGGTCCGCACCTACGGGCTCGAGATCGGGTAGCAAGACCGTGTTCGAGGAGACCGATGTCGTCACGATCTACGTGGACGCCTAATAGCCGTGAGTCGGATGCCCAGACGCATGCCCGCCCTTTCCGAGCTGGCCCGGTTCGTCGGCCCGACGTTCCGGCGCGGCGCAACTGATCGGTGGAGTCGAGTTCGTACGGTCGAAGACTTCCGTCGACTGGCGCGGCGACGGACACCGCGTTCTGCATTCGACTACGTCGAAGGAGCCGCCGAGCTCGAGTCGAGCCGCGATCGCGCTGTGGCGGCGTTCACCCGTGCTGTGTTCCATCCGCACGTTCGGCGCGACGTGTCGCGCATCGACACCAGGACGACTATCCTGAAGCAGACCGCGTCTCTCCCGCTGGTGCTCGGGCCGACCGGTTTCACGCGGCTGATGCACGCGGCCGGCGAGCCCGCCGTCGCGAAGCCCGCCGGGCGCGCCGGCGTCCCGTACGTCCTCTCGACGTTGGGGACGACATCAATCGAGCAGCTCGCCGAGCAGGCAGCGCTCACCGATCGCTGGTTTCAGCTGTACGTATCGAAAGACCGAGGGCGCAGCCGCGAGCTCATCGCCCGGGCTGCGGAAGCCGGCTACCGAACGCTCGTATTGACTGTCGACGTACCTGTCGCCGGCGCACGCCACCGCGACGTCTACAACGGCCTCACGCTACCGCCGACGCTGACGCCCCGAACCATCCTCGGAATGGTGAGTAAGCCACGCTGGCTCTTCGACGTCCTCACTACTGAGCCACTCGCGTTCGAGTCGCTGGGCGCCGCC
>DASXLN010000239.1:0-3404 GCA_036496165.1 Gaiellaceae bacterium
CCGAGCTCCTGCATCGCGTGCACGAGCAGCGTTCCGGTGACGGCGCGGCCGAGCGGCGTCGTGTTGAAGTACGTCTTGCCTGCGGTGCGGACGTGGAATGCGCCGCACTGCAGCGCGGCGATGCCCTCGCGTGCGAGCGCGTCCTTGCAGTCGACCAGCACCGCGTCCTCGGCGCCGTAGCGCAGCGCGCGCTCGGGAATCGAGGCGACGTCCGGCTCGTCAGGCTGGCCGAGGTCGGCGGTGAACGCGTACGGCACCGCCCCGTTCTCGCGCATCCACGCGAGCGCGCAGCACGTATCGAGGCCGCCGGAGAAGGCGATGCCGACGTTCTCGCCGGCCGGGAGCGTCCCCAGGATCACGCGGCGCCCCGCAGCATGTGTGCGCGAACCTCGTCGGCGAGCTGCGCACCGGTCGTCCCGTCGCGCGCCACGAGCAGCACGGTGTTCTCGCCGGCGATCGTCCCGGCGATGCGCGGATGGCGCGCGACGTCGATCGCCTGCGCCAGCGGGCTCGCGTAGCCGTGCGGCGTTACCACGACGACGAGGTTGCCGCTCGGCTCGACGTCGATCGCCCAGCGCGAGAATGCGGCGGCGATTGCGTCGACGCGCTCCGCCTCGGCCGCCTCGGGCGGCGCGTAGACGAGCCGGCCGCTCGCGTCGCGGATCTTGATGAGGCCGAGCTCGTGAATGTCCCGCGACACCGTCGTCTGCACGACCTCGTGCCCGGCGGAGCGCAACGCCTCGGCGAGCTCGGCCTGCGTCGAGACCGAGTGCTCGCGCAGGATGCGCAGGATCGCGGAGTGACGCTGCTGTCTGTTCATGCCAGGACCTCCGTGAGGATCTCGAGGGCGTGGTCGACCTCGTCCGCGCCGACGACGAGCGGGGGAGCGAGGCGGAGGACGTCGGGGCCGGCGGTGAGGCAGACGAGGCCGGCGTCGAGTGCAGCGTCGACGGCTTGCTGTGCCGGCCGGTCGAGCACTGCGCCGGCGAGAAGGCCGTAGCCACGCGCCTGCGTCACCGCAGGGAGCGACGACAGGCCGGCGAGGAGACGCGCGCCGTTCGTGCGCACGGACGCGAGCAGCTCGTCGTCGATCGTCGCGACGACGGCGCAGGCTGCGGCGCACGAGACGGGGTTGCCGCCAAAGGTCGACCCGTGGTCGCCGGGGACGAATGCGCGGGGCGCGTCGTCGGAGACGAGCAGGCAGCCGATCGGCAGCCCGTTCGCGAGCCCTTTGGCGAGCGTGACGAGGTCGGGCTTCACGCCGAGCCGCTCGAACGCGAAGAACGTCCCGGTGCGGCCGACGCCGGTCTGCACCTCGTCGAAGGCGAGGAGCGCGCCGAGCTCGCCGGCGAGCGCCGCCGCCGCGGCGACGAACGCGGGCTCGAGCGGGACGACGCCGCCCTCGCCGAGCACGGGCTCGAGGAGCACGAGGCCAATGTCGTCGCCCGCTGCCGCGTGCAGCGAGGCGACGTCGTTCGGCGCTGCGAACCGCGCCGGGCCGAGCGGCTCGAACGCGGCGCGCTTCCCGGGCTGGCCCGTCACCGCGAGCGAGCCGAGCGTGCGTCCGTGGAACGAGCCCTCGAGCGCGAGCACGCCGGCCTTCCCCGTCGCCTTGCGCGCGTACTTGAGCGCGGCCTCGTTGGCCTCGGTGCCGGAGTTGCAGAAGAACGCCTGTGCGCCGCCGAAGCGCACGGACAGTGCGGCCGCCAGCTCGGCGGCGGGCTCGGTCGCGAACAGGTTGGACGCGTGCCAGAGCTTGTCGAGCTGCGCGTGCGCCGCTGCGAGCGGGGCCGGGTGGCGGTGCCCGAGCGACACGACTGCGATGCCGGCGGCGAAGTCGAGGTAGCGACGGCCGTCCGTTCCCGTCAGCCAGACGCCGTCGCCTTCGACGAACCCGATCTTCGTCTCCGGATAGGTCGGCAGGAGAGAGGTCTCGGTCGCGACGCTCACGCGACCACCGCCGTCGCGCCGATCTCGGCGCGCAGACCGCTGCGCGCAGCTCGCGACGCGGCGAGGAGCTTCGGGACGATGCCGCCGTCGAACGCGCCGCCGCCGACGAGCGCCTCTGCCTCTGCGGCCGGGATCGAGTGGAGCAGGCGGCCTTCGTGGAAGACGCCCGGCACGTCGGTGAGGAAAAGGATTCGCTGTGCGCCGAGGCCGACGGCGAGTGCCGTTGCCATCTCGTCCGCGTTGACGTTCAGCGGCCCGCGCGCAAGCGGCGAGACGACGGGGATGCGCCCCTGCTCGAGCGCGGCGACGACCGCCGGCGGGCACGACGGGACCGGCTGCCCGACGAGTCCCAGCTCCGGCACCTGTTCCGCCTCGAGGCCGACCTCGTCGCCTGCGAGCGGCAGCGCGTCGGCACCGATGGCGGCGCAGACCGCGGCGTTGATCTCGACGAAGCTCTCGCGCACGACCTCGAGCGCCTCCGGCGTCGTCACGCGCCGGCCGTGCACGAACTTGACCTCGAGCCCGCGCCGCTCCATCTCCTGCGAGATCTGCGGGCCGGCGCCGTGCACGACGCAGACGGAGTGCCCGAGCGTGCGCAGCTCACGCACGACGTCCGCGGTTCCGCCGATCGACGCGCCGCCCACCTTGAGCACGACGCTCACGAGCGGTACTCCGCGTTGATGCGCACGTAGTCGTACGAGAGATCCGTCGTCAGGTACGACGCCGCGCCGTCGCCGAGCGCGAGGTCGAGCTCGATCGCGCAGTGGCCGTTCGTCAGTGCAGGCTCGTCGCCGGACGGAACGCCGCCGACGAGGACCGGGACGCCGTCGATGACGATCGAGAGCTTGTCGGGGTCGAGTGCGGCGTACCCGCCGTTGTGCTTCGCCGACCCGGCGGCGGCGGCGATGCGTCCCCAGTTTGCGTCGTGGCCGTGCAGTGCCGTCTTCACGAGGGGCGACGTCGCGATGCGCTCCGCGATTGCGCGGGCCTCGACGTCGCTGGCGGCGCCGCGAACTGCAATCTCGGCGAGCACCGTCGCGCCCTCGCCGTCGGCGACGATCTGCTTCGCGAGCTCGCCGCAGACGGTGCGCAGCGCAGCCGCGAACGCGTCGTCGTCGCGCGCGCAGCCGCTCGCGCCGTTCGCGAGGAGCAGCACCGTGTCGTTCGTCGAGCACTCGCCGTCGACCGAGATGGCGTTGAAGCTCGCCTCGACGGCGGGGCGGAGGAACTCGATCGCCTCGCCGGGCTCGAGCGGGTAGTCGGTGGTGACGACCGCCAGCATCGTGGCGAGGTTGGGGTGGATCATCCCGGAGCCCTTCGCCATGCCGCCGACGGTGAAGCCGGAGCCGTGCGCAACGGACTCCTTCGAGTGCGTGTCCGTCGTCAGGATCGCCTCGGCCGCGGCTGCGCCGCCGTCGCCGCGCATGACGATGCGCGTGATGCCTGCGACGACC
>DASXLN010000240.1:0-4752 GCA_036496165.1 Gaiellaceae bacterium
CGGGCGGCGTCTCGCTCGCAACCGTTCGCTCGTACGCCGAGACCGGCGTCGACTTCATCTCCGTGGGCGCGCTCACGCATGCGGCGCGCTCGCTCCACGTCTCTCTGGAGGTCGAATGACCGTCACGACGACAACGCTCCACGACGAGGTGCGCGCACTCGCGGAGGAGCGCGATGCCGTCATCCTCGCGCACAACTACCAGCGCCCGGAGGTGCAGGACGTTGCCGACTACGTCGGTGACTCGCTCGGACTGTCGCGGCAGGCCGCCGCGACCGACGCCGAGGTGATCGTCTTCTGCGGCGTGCACTTCATGGCGGAGACCGCGGCCATCCTCGCGCCCGAGAAGACGGTGCTGCTGCCCGATCTCGGCGCCGGCTGCTCACTCGCCGCGTCGATCACCGGCGAGCAGCTGCGGGCGTGGAAGGCGCAGCATCCGGGCGCCGTCGTCGTCTCGTATGTGAACACGACCGCCGAGGTGAAGGCCGAGAGCGACTACTGCTGCACGTCGGGGAACGCGCAACAGGTGATCGAGACGATCCCGGAGGACCAGGAGATCCTGTTCCTGCCGGACATGTACCTCGGGTTGTGGCTCGAGCGCGTCACCGGGCGGAAGCTGACCATCTGGCTCGGCGAGTGCCACGTCCACGCCGGCATCCGCCCCGCCGACATCGAGCGGTGGGAACGCGAGGCGCCGGACGCGGAGCTGCTCGTCCATCCCGAGTGCGGCTGCGCGAGCCAGGCGATGGCGTTCGGGAGCGAGCGCACGCAGATCCTCTCGACCGAGAAGATGGTCGACTACGCGAAGCGCTCGCCGAAGCAGCGGTTCCTCGTCGCGACGGAGACGGGCATCCTCCACCGGCTCGAGCGCGAAGCGCCCGGCAAGCGGTTCGAGCCGGTGCGCGAGGACGCGGTCTGCCGCTTCATGAAGGTGACGACGCTCGAGAAGGTGCGCGACTCGCTGCGGGACCTGCAGCACGTCATCTCGGTCGATCCCGCGACGGCCGGCAAGGCCCGCCTCGCGATCGATCGCATGGTGGCGATCGGCGCCTAGCGCTCCAGCCGCACGAGGAGCTCGTAGAACCCGACCGCGATCGCAGCCGCGAGAGCGACGCAGACGCCGGCGACGGAGAGCCACGTCGTCGCGCGCACACGTCCCGTTCCCCCCGTCCGTTCGAGCGTGCGGCGGATCTCTCCGCGCGCGCCGCGCGCGAGGAGGATCGATCCGATGCTGAGCGCCATCGCGATCGGGATCGCCCACACCGCGTCGATGAGGTGGATCTTCCCGGTCTGCCGCGAGAGCAGCACTGCCGCCGGCACCACGAGCACGCCGCACAGCGCCGCGATGAGCGCGAGCGAGGCCCGATGGTTGCTGCGGCTACTGCTTCGCGTACGGCTTGCCATCGGCAGCGGGCGGAATGGTACGGCCGATCACGCCTGCCACGGCGATCAGCGTCAGGGCATACGGAAGCACGTTGAACAGGGTAGACGCCGACGGCGAGTACACCTGCAACCTCAATGCCACAGCGCTCGAGAACCCGAAGAGGATGGCGGCGCCGAACGCGCCGGCGGGCCGCCAGTTGCCGAAGATCAGCGCGGCGAGCGCGATGAAGCCGCGGCCGTCGGTCATGTTGTTGATGAACGTCCCTCCGCCGTATCCGTCCGAGAGATAGACGCCGCCGAGCGCGGCGAGGATCCCGGAGAGGACGACGCAGCCGTACCGGATCGCGTAGACGTTGATGCCCACCGTGTCGGCCGCGCGCGGATGCTCGCCGCAGGCGCGGATGCGCAGCCCGATTGGCGTCTTGAAGACGACGACGTACGAAACGACGACGAGCGCGAACCCCGCCCAGATCATCAGGTTGAGATGACCGATCGCCGGCCCGAGGAAGTGCATCTTCTCGATCCCCGGGATGTTCACGTTGGGAATCGTCGAGTTGATATTGCTGACGTGGTCGGAGGTGTAGATCTGGAAGAGGAAGTAGCCCGTGATGCCGAGCGCGAGGAAGTTCACCGCGGTCCCGCCGACGATCTGGTCGGCCCGGAGGTGAATGGCGAAGTACGCGTAGACGAGCGCGAGCATCCCGCCGACGCCCGCCCCGACGAGGATGCCGACGAGCCACGAGCCGCCCTTGTCGGCGCCCCACACGCCCCAGAAGGCGCCCATCAGCATCATCCCCTCGAGGCCGATGTTCACGACGCCGCTGCGCTCGGAGAACATCCCGCCGATGGCGGCGAAGACGAGCGGCGTCGCGGCGGCGAACGTCTGGGCGACCAGCGCAGCGTTGAACACCGTGTTCAGGTTGCCGGTGCCGGAGTGCGTGGCGAGGATGCCGAGGCCGGCGCCCAGGAGGCCGGCGGCCACCGCGCCCCAGCCGAGGCGCACGCGCCCGCGGGTGACGGTCCAGATGCCGAGCACGATCGCGACGACGCCGACGAGAACCGGCCACGTGACCGTCCGCGACATGATCGGCGGGATCGCGAGGAACGCCGCGAGGACGCCGAGCACGATGCCAGCGATGCCGCTGACGGCAGGGTTGCGCAGCCGCGCGCTTACGGGATTGTCCAGCCGCTGCGTCCACTCGCTCATGCCGTCGCCGCCCTCGGCCGCAGCCGCTTGCGCGAGTTCCAGACGTAGAGGATGAGCACGTCCGCGCCGATGAAGAGGACGACGAGGCCCTGGATGATGTAGGTGAGGCTGCCCGCGAGCTCGGGCTGGATCACGTTCGAGGAGAGGCCGTGCGTCGTCCCGAACAGCAGCCCGCCGAAGAGGAGCGCGCCGAGTGCGGTGCCGACGGCCGTGTTGCGTCCGAGCAGCGCGACTGCGATCCCGAGGAAGCCGACGGAGCTCGTCTGGACGTCGATCTGCCCGAAGTGGTACAGGTAGCCGGTCATGTCGAGCGCGCCGGCGAGGCCCGCGAACGCGCCGGAGATCGCCATCGCGCGGAAGAGGTTCTTCTTCACGTTGATGCCGCCGTACGCCGCGGCCTCGGGGTTGAAGCCGACGGCGCGCACCTCGTAGCCGAGCGTCGTCCGGTTGAGGACGAGATAGAAGACCACGAGCGCCGCGAGGGCGATGAAGAAGCCGATGTGGAGCCCCTGCAGCTCCTGCTCGCCCCAGAACACAGGCAGCTTCGCCGAGTCGGCGATGTCGTTCGAGATAGGCACGGTCGGGTTCGCGGTGTTCTGTAGCAGCCCGCCGTCGCCGAACAGCCACGCACCGATCCAGATCGCGATCCAGTTGAGCATGATCGTCGTGATCACCTCGTGCGCGCCGACGGTCGCCTTCAGGAAGCCGGCGATGCCCGCCCATGCCGCGCCGGCGAGCGTCGCAGCTGCGAGGACGATGAGGATGTGCGGGAGTGGCGCCATTCCCGCGAAGTCGACGCCGATCCAGTTCGCGACGATGAGCCCGATGAGGTATTGGCCCTGGCCGCCGATGTTGAACATGCCACAACGGAACGCGAACGCGACGGCGAGGCCGCACAGGATCAACGTCGTCGTCTGCAAGAGCGTCTGCGAGAGGTTGTAAGCCCCGTTGTTCGCGACGTTGGTCGTCGGATGGAAGATCCAGTTGAGGCCGGCGCCGTTGAAGATGTCGCGATACGCGAGGAGCGGGTTGTGGCCCGTCGCGAGCACGACGAGGCCGCCCATGAGGAACGCGACGAGCACGGTCGCCGCCGGGATGCCCACGCCGCCCGCGCGCTGCTTGAGCGCGAGGCTCGCGATCAGCGTCCCGCTCTTCGCCGCCTCCTCGGGCGACTCGGGCGCGGACGAGCTCGGGTCGATCTGGCTCATGCCGCCGCCGGCTCCTTGCCGCCGAGCATCTCGAGGCCGATCTCGTCCTCCGACACCTCGCCCGCGTGCTCGCCGACGATCTCGCCCTCGTAGAGGACGAGGATGCGGTCGGAGAGCGAGAAGATCTCCTCCAGCTCGAGCGAGACGAGGAGGACGGCGCGGCCCTTGTCGCGCTCCTCGACGAGACGCCGGTGCAGGTACTCGATCGCGCCGACGTCGAGGCCGCGCGTGGGCTGCGCCGCGATGAGCACCTTCGGGTCGCGCGCGATCTCGCGTGCGGCGACAACCTTCTGCTGGTTGCCGCCGGAGAGCCCGCCCGCCCGCGTCAGCGGCCCGCCCCCACGAACGTCGAAGTCGCGGATCAGCTTCGCGGCGAGCGCGATCATCTTCTTCGGGAAGATCCACCCGGCCCTCGCCACGGGCGGCTTCGAGTAGTCGTGCAGCTCGATGTTCTCGGCGATCGAGAACTCGAGCACGAGCCCGCGCCGCTGCCGATCCTCGGGGATGTGACCGAGGCCCGCATCGAGCGCATGGCGCGCGTTCGCATTCGTGATGTCCTGACCGGCGACCGTCACGTGGCCGGACACGGACCGCAGGAGTCCAGTGATCGCGTCGATCAACTCGGTCTGGCCGTTGCCGTCGACGCCTGCGATCCCGACGATCTCGCCCGCACGCACGTCGAACGAGACACCGCGTACCTTCGGGATGCCGCGCTCGTCCATGACGTGCAAGTCCTCAACGGAGAGCAGCACGTCGCCCGGCTGCGCCGGCTTCTTCTCCACGCGGAGCAGCACTTCGCGGCCGACCATGGCGCGCGCGAGCGACGGCTCGGTCGCGCCCTCGCGCGCCACCGTCTCGATCGCGCGGCCGCGCCGGAGGACGGTGATGCGTTCGGCGATCTCGAGCACTTCGTTCAGCTTGTGCGTGATGAAGATGATCGACTTTCCGTCCGCCTGC
>DASXLN010000241.1:0-1548 GCA_036496165.1 Gaiellaceae bacterium
CTTCACGGCGGCGATCACCGGCAACACGTTCGGCTGCACCGCGCCCGGGCCGCAGACCTTCACCCTTCCGGCCGGCGGCGGGCCGAACCACTGGTCCCCGAAGGGGTTCTCCATCTCGAACCCGTCGGCCGCGTTCGGGACGATGAGCGTCACGTACGCGTACGCGTCCGGCTCGCTCACGGGCTCGGGCAAAGATCCGGCGTGCGCGCCCGGCATCTCGTGGCAGCTCACCGGTGGCTTCGCCGCGAAGGCGTTCAACGCAACGGCGCACATCACGCTCCCTGGTGGGAGCACGGCGACGACCGTCGTCAGCCTCACGAAGAAGTGACGGCGCGGGGCGCCGGTATCCTCAGTCTCCGGGCCCCCATCGACTAGCGGTCCAGGTCGCGGCCCTTTCAAGGCCGTAGCGCGGGTTCGAATCCCGCTGGGGGCATCACTCGCGCAACGAGCCGACGAGCTTCTTCGGCGCGACGGTGCAGAACCCGTCCTCGACGATGCCGGCGAGCTCCTCCCAGTCGAGGCCGCGGTCGAGGCGAACGCCGAGCCAGCCGCGGTGGCCGACGTACGGCGGCACGAAGAACTTCTCCGGGTCGGCGTCGACGAGCAGGTGCTGGTCGCCCGGCGGAGCCGCGCACCAGATCGCGAACCGGCCGTCGCCGTGGTGGTCGTCGAGGAGCATGAGGAAGCACGTCTTCCCGCGGATGAAGAAGCTCGGCGCGCCGTGGCTCAGGCGCTCGCTCGTCTCCGGGAGCGCAAGGCAGATCTCGCGCAGGCGGGCGAGGACGGAATCGCGCTCGGGCATGTGTACCGTGTACCACGTCACGGGCGGTTAGCTCAGCTGGGAGAGCACCTGCCTTACAAGCAGGGGGTCGGCGGTTCGATCCCGTCACCGCCCATGTGGAAGCCGCTCAAGTCAGCCTTCTGCGCTGGTTGCGCCGGCAGCTGCGGCAGCCGACGCCGCTGCGCGAGCACCTCGAAGCCGCGGTCGAGAACGACGATCCCGCCGAGGCGCGGCGGCTCGTCGACCGCTTCGAGTTCAGCGAGGCGCAACGGCGGAACGTCGGCCAGCTCCTCGACGCATGGGAACGTACACTCGGCCGCACGGGCCGGTAGCTCAGTTGGTAGAGCAGGGGACTTTTAATCCCAAGGCCGCAGGTTCGATCCCTGCCCGGCCCACTATGCGTTAGCCGCCAGCGGAGTGCGCTATCCGCTTGGTCGCGCTCGGCCGGAACGAGCCCCTCCATCGCAGACGCGTGCCGGCACCGAGGATGAGCAGGACGGCCACGGCCACTCCGACTGTCCACCACGGGAAGGCCCCGGCGCGGGCAGGCGATACGCGCCACGTCGTCGTGTTCACGTTCAGGAACGGCCGACCGCTCCGCCAGTGCACGGCGAGGCGGTTCCCGCGCAACGCGAGCTCGAGGTTGTAGATGCCGCCCTGCTTTGCCATCGGGATGCCGACGCAGTGCGCGACGCCGCGCACGGTGTCGAGCGCATGGATGAACGGATAGCCGGACGGATTCGAGTACAGCGTGTACACCCAGCGGC
>DASXLN010000242.1:0-1909 GCA_036496165.1 Gaiellaceae bacterium
TGCGCGCACGGCGCCCTCCTCGCGCAAGCGCGCGAGCGCGCGGAACGCGCCCGAGAGCGCCTCCTCGTAGTGGTCGTCGGGGTCGTGGACGAGCACGACGTCGACACCGTCGACCCCGAGCCGCGCGAGGCTCTCGTCCAAGGAACGGAGTGCGCCGTCGAAGGTGAAGTCGAAGTAGGCGCCGTCGGCGCTCAGTAGCCGGCCGACCTTCGTCGAGATTGTGATGGCATCGCGCGGCTTCTCCGCGAGGAACGCGCCGACCCGCTGCTCGGCGAGGCCGAAGCCGTAGTACGGCGCCGTGTCAAACGTGCGAATGCCGAGCTCCCACGCGCGCTCGAGCGTCGCGTGCGCCGTCTCCTCATTTACTGGTGCATAGAGGCCGCCGATCGGCGCCGTGCCGAGGCCGATCACGCGCGGAGCTCGACGTGCTCAGGCACGGTCGAACGGCACGTCGTCGGCGGGGCCGAGATGCTCGCGCAGCCAGGTCTCGTTCGTGACGATGTGCAGCAAGGTCGCCGCGCGCGCAAGGTCAGCGTCGCCGACCGTAATCGCGTCGTAGATGCGCTTGTGCTCCTCGCGCGCGAGGTCAAGCGCGCCGCGATCGGCGATCCCGTGCCAGAGACGTGCGCGCACCGTGCTCGTCGAGAGGCTTCGAAGGAGCGCGCGCAGCACGCCGTTGCCCGGCGCTCGCGCGATGACGTCGTGAAACGCGGCATCGGCCTCGACGAGCTCGTCGGCGTGACCGCCGGCGGCGACCATCCGGTCGAGCTCGAGGCGAAGGGCGCCGATGACGTCCGCGTCGGCGCGCTGCGCGGCCATCGCCGCCGCTTCCGGCTCGAGCATGCGGCGCACCTCGAACAGCTCGAGGACCGTGCGCCCGCGGAGGAGGTGCGTCGCCGAGAGCGTCGGCTCGAGCAGCTCGCCCGGCTCGAGGCTGGAGACGTACGTTCCGTCGCCTTGCCGCACTTCGAGCACGCGGGCTAGGGAGAGCGCCCTGACCGCTTCCCGGAGCGAGTTGCGGGAGAGCCCGAGTTGCTTCGCCAGGTCGGCCTCGCGGGGGAGGCGGGTGCCGGGGCCCCACTCGCCTGATGCGATCAGGTTGCGGATTTCCTCGATCGCTTCGTCGGTGACGCTCCCGCGATCCATCCTATGTCTCTGTGCAGACATCGGGGCAAAGGCGACTATACGCGAGTCGTTGGACGAAGTCATGCGGACGAACTTGACAAACATCCGATCTTTCGGTTAGAAACATCCCCTCATGTCAGTGAGGATCGTTCGAGCGGTGACCTACGACGTGCGCTTTCCGACCTCGCGTAGCGGCGCCGGGTCGGACGCGATGAACCCCGATCCCGACTACTCGGCGGCCTACGTAGCGCTTGAGACGGACGACCCTGGCGGTCTCGCCGGGCACGGGCTCACCTTCACGATCGGGCGGGGCACCGAGGTCTGCGTCGCCGCCATCGAGGCGCTCGCGCCACATGTCGTTGGCGCGACCGTCGAGGATCTGGTCGCAGACCTCGGAGGATTGTGGCGCCGTCTCGTCACGGATTCGCAGCTGCGGTGGCTCGGCCCCGAGAAGGGCGTCATCCATCTCGCCACCGCGGCGATCGTCAACGCCGTCTGGGACCTGTACGCGAAGCTCGAACGGAAGCCGCTCTGGAAGCTCCTCGCCGACATGACGCCGGAGCAGATCGTCGCGTGCGTCGACTTCCGGTACATCGAAGACGCGCTCGCCCCGGACGAGGCGCTCGCCATCCTCCGGCGCAACGAGTCGACGAAGGCCGAGCGCGAGGCGATCCTCCTCGCCGAGGGCTTCCCCGCGTACACGACGTCGGCCGGTTGGATCGGCTACCCCGAGGAGAGTCTGCCGGAGCGTGCGCGCGAGGCGCTCGCCGCGGGGTTCACGCAC
>DASXLN010000243.1:0-4662 GCA_036496165.1 Gaiellaceae bacterium
AGCCGCGGCCGCCGCGCTCGCGCAGGAGCTCGTCGAGCGCCTGCTCGCCGGCGTGGCCGAACGGCGGGTGACCGAGGTCGTGCCCGAGCCCGATCGCCTCGACGAGGTCCTCGTTCAGGCGCAGCGCGCGGGCGACCCCGCGCGCGATGCCGGTGGTCTCGAGCGTGTGCGTCAGGCGCGTGCGGAAGTGGTCGCCTTCCGGGTCGACGAACACCTGCGTCTTCAGCCGTAGGCGCCGGAAGGCCTTCGAGTGGACGATGCGGTCGCGGTCGCGCTGGAACGGCGTCCGCAGCCGGCATTCCTCTTCGGGGAGGTTGCGCCCGCGCGACTCGTACGAGCGCACCGCGAGCGGCGAAAGCCAACGCTCCTCGTGCTCGCGCACGAGGCTCGCGAAGGCATCAGCAACCTGACCGGCAAGCTCCGGCATCCCGGTTCCAGCGTAGTTGCTGCGGCGGAAGGTGCAAGGCGGCCGCTCGAGACCTGGTACACGCGTGAACATCGGGTCCCGACCCGACCCCCCTTACCCGCAATCGATCCTATTCGGACAGGTGTGACGAGGGTGATGCAGGTTCGTGTCAGATGATGATCGGGACGGTGCCGCCGTCGGCGCTCCAGGCCGCGCCGGTGACGTAGCTCGCACGCGGCGAGCAGAGGAAGGCGATGACGGCGGCGATCTCCCCCGGCTCCGCGAGCCGGCCGAGCGGGCGTCCCGCGCCGACCTTCTTCAGCACCTCCTCGCGATCGCCCTGCTGGTCGGCGAGCCCGCCCTCGCAGAGCCGGGCGCCGGTCGCCGTCGGCCCGGGCGTGACCGCGTTGCAGCGCACACCGTCCTTCGCGTACAGGTCGGCGACCAGCCGCGAGAACGACAGCATCGCGGCTTTCATCACCGAGTAGTCCGGCATCGACGCGGACGGCCGCTTCGCCGCCGTGGACGACACGTTCACGATCGAGCCGACGCCGCGCGCGCGCATGCCGGGCAGCGCCGCCCGGGTCGCGCGCACTGCAGTCATGAGGTTGAGCTCGAACGACGCCTGCCAGTCGCCGTCGTCGAGCTCCTCGAGCTTCCGGATCTCGGTGCCGCCGACGTTGTTGACCAGCACATCGAGCCGGCCGTGCCGGTCGAGCACCTCCTGGACGACACGCTCGGGCTCCCCCGCCTTCGCCAGGTCCGCCTGCACGTCCCCGCCGCTCCGGCCCGTGCTCACAACCACTGCGCCTTCGGCGCGAAGCAGCTTCACCGTCTCGAGGCCGATGCCGGCGGTCGAACCGGTCACCAGGCATACATGGTCGCGCAGGCCGAGATCCATCGCGCCGGTAACTTAGTCGCACGTGACCACCCTGCTGCTCGTTCGCCACGGCGAGACCGACTGGAACGCCGAGCGCCGCTGGCAGGGCCACGCGGACGTGCCGATGAACGACCGCGGGCTCGAGCAGGCGCGCGCCCTCGCCGAGCGGCTCGCCGCCGAGCCGGTCGACGCGATCTACGCGAGCGACCTCAGCCGGGCTCGCGTCACAGCGGAGATCGTCGGCGAGCGCCTCGGCGTCGCCGTCGTCGCCGACCCCGACCTGCGCGAGATCGACGTCGGCACGCGCGAGGGCCGCACCGGCGACGTCGACGCTCCGTGGGACGGCGAGCCGCACGAGGCGCACGCGGAGCGGATCCTGCGCGCGATCCACCGGATCGCCGAACGCCATCCCGGCGAGCGAGTGCTCGTCGTCACCCATGGCGGCTCCATGCGCCGCGTCCACGAGCACCTCGGGCTCGAGAACGGCGGGCCGTTCGCGAACTGCACCGTCTGGACGTGCGCCCACGAGGACGGCGCCCTGCGCCCGTTAGACTGACCCGCGGGTGGAGGACTACACCGGGAAGTACAAGGGCGAGCAGGTCGAGGTCGCGCTGTTCGGCGGCGAGTACCAGGAGGGCGTCCTCACCGCGTACTGCTACGTCGACGAGGTCGCGCACATCGAGTTGAACGGCCACATCCTCGTGCCGCTGCAGAACATCGCCTCGCTCCACTGCTCCAGCCGGTGCGACGCACCCCAGAACGACGACTGGCCGCCCCGTGGCCTGCTCGACGACGACGGCCGGGGCGAGCCGGAAGAGCCGTAGGGTGCCGCGCTGATCGCGGCGCGCAACATCGGGAAAGCCTGGCTGCTGCTCTTCGGCATCGCCGGCGTGTTTGCATTCGTCGGCTGGAGCGTCGGCGGGATCCGGCTGCTCTCGATCTTCGTGTTCTGCGCGTTCCTGCTCGTCGGCGGCGCGTACTGGACGTTCGACCGCGCCGTCCTCGGCATGGTGCACGCGCGTGAGCTGCCGGTCGCGGAGGCGCCGCTCCTCCATTCGACCGTCGAGCGCCTCGCCGCGCGCGCCGGCGTCCTCAAGCCGAAGCTCTACCTCATCCCCGACGGCATGCCGCTCACCCTCGCGACCGGACGCGGGCCGACGTACTCGTCGATCGCCGTCAGCTCCGGCTGCGTGGCCGCGTGCCCGCCGGCCGAGCTCGAGGGCCTGCTCGCACACGAGCTCGCGCACGTGAAGCACCGCGACGTCGTCATCCAGACGTCGGTCGTCGTGCTCGCGGCGTCGTTCATCGAGCTGACCCGCGTCGGCGGCTGGCTCCAACGGCCGCTCCTGTTCGTCATCGGCCCGGTCGCGGCCGCGTGCACGCACCTACTCGTGTCGCCGAAGCGCGAGTTCGAGGCCGACCGGCTCGCCGCGGCACTGTGCGAGTCGCCGCACGGTCTCGCGGACGCACTGCTGCGTCTCGACCAGGCATCCGAGCTCGTCGCCTTCGAGGCGTCGCCTGCGACCGAGCCGCTGTGGCCGTTCAACCCCTTCATGGAGGAAGGCCTCGCGGCGCTGTTCGTCACGCACCCGAAGATCGGTGAGCGCGTCGGCAGGCTGCGCGCGCTCGACACGGCACAGGAGGCCGCATGAGGATCACCGAGGCGGAGTTCGCCGCACGCCGCGAAGGCTTCGCAGCGAAGCTCGCCGAACGCGGGGTCGCGGGCGCCGTGCTCTTCGAGCCGCAATACGTCCACTACTACAGCGGCTTCTTCTTCATCCCGACCGAGCGGCCGATCGCGTTCGCGCTCGCGGCGGATGGTCGCGGCGGCATGCTCGTCCCCCGGCTCGAGGTGGAGCACGCGCAGGCGAACACGGCGGTCCACGAGGTCGCGCACTACGACGAGTACCCGGGCGAGCGCCATCCGATGGAAGCGCTGCACGAGCTGCTCGACGCACTCGGCATTCGCGACGCGCTCGGCGCCGACCACGACGGCTACCCCTGGATGTTCGGCTACCGCGGTCCCGGCCTCGGCGAGTGGACGAACGTCGCCGACCTCGTCGAGGACCAGATGGCGATCAAGAGCGCGGCCGAGATCGAGCTCCTGCGCGAGAGCTGCAAGTGGGCGAACCTCGCGCATACGTTGTTGCAGCGATACACCCGCGTCGGGATCACCGAGACCGAGGTCGAGACGCGGGCCTCGAACGAGGCAACGCACGCGATGCTCGACGCGATCGGCCCGGTGTATCGCGCGCAGAGCCCGTACTACGACGGTGCGATGGCCGGCTATCGCGGCCAGATCGGTCGCAACGCTGCCATCCCGCATGCGCACGGGAACAACCTCGTCTTCCAGGCGGGCGACGTGCTCGTGACTGGGGCGTCGGCACCTGTGTGGGGCTACCACTCCGAGCTCGAGCGCACGATGGTCATCGGCACACCGTCGGACGAGCAGCGCCGCATGTTCGACCACATGGTCGCGCTCCAGGACATCGCCTTCGACGCGATCCGGCCCGGTGCGCGTTGCGCCGACGTCGACCTCGTCGTGCGCGCGTACTACGACGCACACGACCTGTGGGACAACTGGCGCCACCACGTCGGCCATGCCATCGGCATGCGCTACCACGAGGGGCCGTTCCTCGATCGCGGGGATCCCACCGAGATCCGGCCGGGCATGGTCTTCACCGTCGAGCCCGGCTTGTACGCCGCCGGCCTCGGCGGCTTCCGTCACTCCGACACGGTCGCGGTGACGGGCGACGGGCTCGACTTCCTCACCTACTACCCGCGCGACCTCGAGAGCCTGACGCTGCCGGCGTAAAAGAAAAGGCCCGCTTTCGCGGGCCTTTCCATGAAAGAAATCGGCGGCGACCTACTCTCCCGGGAGGTTGCCCTCCGAGTACCATCGGCCCTGGCGAGCTTAACTTCTCTGTTCGGAATGGGAAGAGGTGTTTCCCCGCCGGTATGACCGCCGAACTGTCAAGGGCGCGCTGTGCGCAGCACCCTCAAAACTCCATAGCGAATCCGTCCGATGTTCAAATCAAGACCTCGGGCAATTAGTACCGGTCAGCTGAGCGCATTGCTGCGTTTGCACCGCCGGCCTATCAAGGTCGTAGTCTCCGACCGCCCTTACTCCCTCGAGGGGATGGGAGCTCTCATCTCGAGGTGGGCTTCCCGCTTAGATGCTTTCAGCGGTTATCCCATCCAGACGTAGCTAATCAGCAGCGCCGTTGGCACGACGACTGATACACCAGCGGTCTGTTCGTCTCGGTCCTCTCGTACTAGAGACGACTCCTCTCAAAGCTCCAGCGCCCATGGTGGATAGGGACCGAACTGTCTCACGACGTTCTGAACCCAGCTCGCGTACCGCTTTAATGGGCGA
>DASXLN010000244.1:0-1977 GCA_036496165.1 Gaiellaceae bacterium
AATGCGAGGCAGGCCGACGCGCTCCTTCAGGACGTGCCTCGCGAGGAGCGCCGTCAGGACGACGCTCGTCTCGCGCACCGCCGCGACCGGGGCGGCCGGGGCGCGCTGCAACGCGAGCAGAACGAGGCCGTACGCGCCGAAGCTCGCGATCCCCGCGACCGCGGCTTGCCACCCCCACGCATTGCGCAGCGCGAGGACGCCCTTGCGGCGGGTGACCGCAGCCGTGTAGACGAGCGTCGGCACGAGCATCTCCAGCTCGAGGTACGGGATCGCCCCCGCGTGCCTGACGCCGCTCTTGTCGACGAGCGTGTACCCGGCGATCGTGCACGCGATCAGCAAGCCGTACGGCACACCCGGCCCCCCGCGCCTCCCCGCTCCGCGAACGAGCAGGACGCCCGCCCCGACGAGGAGCACGCCGAGCACCTGCCCGGCCGACGTCGACCGTCCGAGCGCGGCGACGCCTACGACGAGCACGAGCACCGGCGCCGTCCCGCGCGCGATCGGGTAGACGACGGAGAGATCCGCGAGCCGGTAGCCGGTCGCCAAGAGGACGAAGTACAGGAGCTGGAGCGCGCCGCCGGCGACGAGGAACGGGATCACCGACCGCTCGACGTGCCACGTCACCACCACCACGGGCGCGAACACGATCTCGGCGACGACGAGCGCGACCACGGTCGCCGCCTCGATGTCGCGTGCCCGCGCCAGGAGCAGGTTCCAGAAGGCGTGCACACACGCGGCGGCAAGGGCGAGGAGCAGCGCCGAGGTCGGCATACAGTGCAACCATGCCGGTCGCTGCGGTCGTCTTCGACTTCAACGGGACGCTTTCCGACGACGAGCCGGTCCTGTGCGAGATCTTCATGCACCTCTTCGCCGAGCACGGGAAGCCCCTGTCGGCCCAGGAGTACTTCGACCGGCTCGCCGGGCTCTCCGACCCGGAGATAGTTCGCACCTGGCTCGGGGAAGACCATCCGGACGTGGATGCCGTCATCGAGGAACGGGTCAGCCGCTACCGGGCCGCCGTCGCCGACGGCTCCTCCGTGCACGGGCACGTCCGCGACGCCGTCCGCTTCGCGGCGGAGCGCGTCCCGCTCGCAATCTGCTCCGGCGCCGCGCGCGCCGAGATCGAGCCGGTCGTCGACGCGGCCGGCCTCGCGCCGTGCTTCCGCACGATCGTCAGCTCCGACGACGTCGTCCACGGGAAGCCGGACCCGGAGGGCTACGCGAAGGCGCTGGCCGTTCTCGAGGTCGACCCGGCCGACGCGGCGGTCTTCGAGGACACCGAGGCGGGCATCGCATCCGCACGCGCAGCCGGCGTCGGTCGCATCCTCGCCGTGCAGGGCACCCTCGAGCCGCAGCGCCTCGCGCAGGCGGACGAGCTCATCGACCGCATCGACGTCGACGTCATCCGCCGTTGCTTGTCATAGCGCACAGGGGCGCCTCGTTCGAGCGCCCGGAGAACACGCTCGCGGCGTTCGAGCGCGCGATCGAGATCGGAGTCGAATGGATCGAGCTCGACGTCCATGCCGACACGGGCGGCCGGCTCGTCGTCACGCACGACAAGCCGGTCGCGAATCGCGCCTACCCGATGCTGGAAGAGGCGCTCGACCTCATGCGCGGCCGCGTCGGCGCGATGGTGGAACTGAAGGCGCCGTCGCGCTACAGCCAGCACGCCGTCGTCGCGCGGACCGTCCGCCTGCTCGGCCAGGACGACGTCCTCGTCTGCTTCCAGCGGCCCGCGCTCGAGGAGGCGCGCTCGCTCCGGCCCGGCCTGCGCACCGTGCAACACCTCGGCTTCGGGAACACCGTCCGCGTCGCCCGCGGCGCGTGGGCGGCCGGGCTCCGCGAGGGCCGCGTCACCGGCCGCGGCATCGCCGCCGCGACCCGCCTCGGCCTCGTCCCGCTCGTCTACACCGTCAACGAGCCGGCCCGCATGCGTGCGCTCGAGGCGCTCGGCGCCGGCGGGATCTTCACCGACCG
>DASXLN010000245.1:0-6888 GCA_036496165.1 Gaiellaceae bacterium
ACGACGATGGCGAGCCCGCCGATGCGGACGAAGAAGCCGGGGCTGCGGAAGTACGGCGCGTCGACCCGGGAATACGGGTGGAGGCGGCGCGGAGGATTGGGACTCGAGGTGCTGACGGCTGCGGCGGAAGTCGGACTTTTCCGCAGTGTAGGCGGGGTTTCGGCGGGCCGCTACCGTGTCGCCGTGCGTCGGGTCGTGGGGGTCTTCCTGGCAGCGGCGATCGTTGTGGGCGGCGGCTCGGCCTCGGGCGCGTCTACGCACACAGGTGACCTTCCTGCCTGGTCGCCGGACGGGAAGCACATCGCGTTTGTCGCCCCTTCGCGATCGGACGGCGGCAGGTCCGGACAGGCGCTGAGCCGCGACTTCAGGGTTATGGTGACGTCGCCCTCCGGTGCGCGAGATCGAGCGATCTCCGCTGTCGACCCGTCAGAGGATGCCGCCGAGCTGCGCTGGATCGACACCCGGCATGTGATCGCCTCCTACAGCTCGGCGGGGGAGTTCCGGAGCATCGACATCGCCACCGGGAGGACCATCGATCTCGGAGGCTCGACACTCAGTCCTCTCAGCCTGGCGGCCAACATGACCTTCGCTGTCTCACGCGACGGTCGTCGGGTCGCGTGCACGTCGGATTCGCCGTACCGAAAGCAAAACCTGACGTCAGAGGGACGGTTCGGCGACGTCTTTGCGATTCGCGTCATGTTGTCCTCGGGCGGCCCGTCGCGCCTGCTGTCGCAGCCGATTCATGCGAGCGACGCATGGCCGAGCCTTTCGCCCGACGGGAACGAGGTCGTCTTCGCGCGGTCGGTCGTCGTTCACGGGAACCCGATCGTGCTGCCGCCGACGCTGATGATCCAGTCGGTCAGCGGTGGAGACGCCCGGCCGCTGCACATCCTCGGCGACTCGCCGGCATGGTCGCCGAACGGCCGCTGGATCGCGTATCAGCATCTGGTGAAGGGAGCGACGCCAGGATCGTTCGTGCCGTGGACGCTGCAGATCGTCCATCCCTCGGGCGGC
Organism: Gaiellaceae bacterium; assembly: GCA_036496165.1. Lineage (GTDB taxonomy): Bacteria > Actinomycetota > Thermoleophilia > Gaiellales > Gaiellaceae > Palsa-739. Next base: position 1,015 of record DASXLN010000245.1, read on the forward strand.
AAGTCCCGCACACTCCTGAATGCGAACATCGACGACGAACTCGCGCTGGCGTGGTCGCCGGACTCGACGCGGATCGCGTTCATCACCGGCTCGGGCAGCTTGGGCACGGCGACGCTCGCGGGAAAGACAACGATCTTCAAGCTGCCCGGCCTCTCGTTCGACGGCGGCGTGCCGGGCACCCCGCCGTCGTGGTCACCCGACGGGAAGAAGCTCGTCTTCGCGGCGACGCCCGACGCGCGTCCGCTCGAGACCGATGTGTATGTCATCGATGCCGACGGGCGCGGGCTGCGCCGCCTCGGCTGACGCCTATCCCTCCGCGAGCTCGTCCGCCAAGAGCGCCAGGGCGAGGCTCCGCCAGGCGAGATCGGGCTGCGAGCGGAGAACGCCGAGGGACGCCTCGACCGTCGGGAGGCCGGCCGCCTCGGGGACGAGCGCGTCGAGCGCGTCGCCGAGGGCCTGGCGGTGCTCGGGGGAGTCGAGCTCGCCCGCGAGCCGCTCGGCCGCGACCGATTCGTAGTCGAGCTCGCGGTGGGGATCGCCGCCGGCGGCGAGGACGAACATCGCGCGCCTGCGTGCGGCGTTCAGGTCGTCCTCGTCGATCCCGACCTCGTCGCGCACGAGCCACACGAGCGCGACGCGCAGGTCGAGGTCGGACTCTTCGAGCTGCTCTAGCCGGGATCGCGGCATTCGCCCGTCTCGCCTTCGCAGCAGCCGGCCTTATACCGGCACTTCGGGCACTGCCACGTGGATTGGCGCCACTCCATGTCCGCGTTGCAGCGGGGGCAGGCCTCAGTCGACGTAGTGCTCGTCTGCGATTGCAAGGACGTCGTCGAGTATGGCGATGCCTTCGGCCAGCTCCTCACGCGTGATCGTCAGCGGCGGGCACACCATGACCACGTTCCAGTGCGTCATGAGGTAGAGGCCGCGCTCGAGCGCCGCCTTCGCCATCCGCGTCACCGGCGCTGCCGCATCGCCGCCCGCGTTGAACGGGACGAGCGGCTCGCGGGTCGTCCTGCTCTTGACGAGCTCGAGGCCCCAGAAGCAGCCGAGGCCGCGCACGTCCCCGATGGACGGATGCTTCGCTGCGAGCCCTTCGAGCGCCTCGCGGAAGACCGGCCCCATCTCGGCCGCGTGCTCGACGATGCCCTCTTCGCGGAACGCCTCGATCGACGCGACGCCGACCGCGCACGCGAGCGGGTGCCCGCTGTACGTGAGGCCGCCGGCGAAGTACTTGTCCTGCAGCCATGCGGCGATCGGCTCGCGCACCGACATCGCGCCGAGCGGCACGTAGCCGGAGTTGATCCCCTTCGCCAACGTGAGGATGTCGGGAACGACGTCCCAGTTGTCGACCGCGAACCACTTGCCGGTGCGGCCGAACCCGGCCATCACCTCGTCGGCGATGAGCAGGATCCCGTGCCGGTCGCACACTTCGCGGATCGACTGGAGGTAGCCGTCGGGCGGGACGATGATCCCGTTCGTCCCGGTGACGGTCTCGAGGATGACCGCGGCGACCGTGTGCGCGCCCTCGTACTGGAGGATCTCCTCCAGATGCGGCGCGCCCGTGCACACCGGGCACGGGTCGGGATGGCCTGCGGGGCAGCGATAGGTGTACGGGTCGAGCATGCGCACGACGCCGGGGATGCCCGGCTCCGACGGCCAGCGGCGCGGGTCGCCGGTGAGCGTGAGCGCGCCTGCCGTTGCGCCGTGGTAGCTGCGATAGCGGGCGATGATCTTGTGGCGCCCCGTGTACCAGCGCGCGAGCCTGATGGCGTTCTCGTTCGCCTCCGCGCCGCCGTTCGTGAAGAACGTCATCGACAGGTCGCCGGGCGTCACTTCCGACACGAGACGCGCCAGCGTGGAGCGCGGCTCGGTTGCCATCGGAGGACCGATGGTGCAGAGCTTGTCCGCCTGCTCCTTGATGGCGGCGACGAGCTTCGGGTGCTGGTGCCCGATCGAGACGTTGACGAGCTGCGACGCGAAGTCGAGATATCGCTTCCCGTCGTAGTCCCAGAAATAGCGGCCCTCCGCGCCCGCGACCGGGATCGGGTTGATCGCGTTCTGCACCGACCAGGAGTGGAGGACGTACCGCCTGGCCTCTTCCTGGACCTGCAGGCCGAGCTCGTGGTTCGTCTCTGTCGTCGCCATGTCCAGAGCGTATCGTGTGGGCGTGGGTCGGTTCCTGGCGCTCGCCCTGACAAGCATCACGCTGCCGCTGCCGTCACACGCGACGCTTGTCGCGAACCAGGCGCAGTACCAGCAGTTCGCCGAGCAGGGGCTCGCGCAGGTGCAGAAGGACTGGTGGAACGACAAGCGAGGGTGGTACGACGTGCGGTCGACCGACCACTCGCAGGCCGCAAGCATGTGGTCGTCATACCCGGCGATGGAGCTCGTCGCCGCGGTCGCTGTCGCAGACCCGACGCCGGCGAACAAGGCGCTCGTCGACTCGACCTTCAAGGCGGGCGAGCGCTTCTGGGACCCGACCATCAACGGCACCGGCGGCATCGCCTGGCAATGGGGGCTGACTCCCAGTGGGAATGCGTACTTCGACGACGCCGGCTGGTGGGGCGCCGCGTACCTCGACGCGTATCGCGCGACCGGTAAGGCGCGCTGGCTGTGGGACGCGGGGCGCGTGCTCGCGTACATGGACCGATACGGCTGGGACACGAAGAACGGCGGCATGTGGTGGGACACCGGCGCGAACTACAAGACGTCGGAACCGCTCGCAGCCGCGACGCTCATCGCGTCGACGCTGTACCGCGTCCAGCACAAGAAGTACTACCTCGGCCTCGCGACGAAGTACCTCGCCTGGGCGGACGCGAACACGCAGGTGAAGGCGCAAGGTGGTCTCTACGGCCGGAACGCGACCGACGGCACGACGATGGACTACGTCGAGGGGATGATGATCTCCGCGCACGTCCAGCTCTGTCTCGCGACGAAGCAGCAGTCGTACTGCGACCGCGCCGAGTCGCTCGCGCACGCGTCGCTCGACCACTTTCCGACGCTCCATCCCTGGGTGCCCGAGGCGGACACGATCTACCTGGAGGGGATGCTCCAGCTGTATGCGGTCGACCACGACCCGACCTGGTACGCGCTCGCCTACATGAACGCGGAGGAGGCAAAGGCGAACTCGCGCGACGACCAGGGTTGGTGGTCGAAGGACTGGTGGGGCGACTGGGCCGACCCGGGCGTTCTCTTCACGCCCGCGGCGACGCTCGAGCTCTTCGCGTGGATGGCGGCGACCCCGCCGCCTGCGAGCTAGCCTGTCCACATGACCGAGACGATCGAGGCGCCTGCCGCCCTGAGGCAGATCAACCACTGGATCGGCGGCCGCGCGGTCGCCGGCACGTCGGGCCGCAAGGGCCCCGTCTACAACCCGGCCACGGGCCGGCAGAGCGGTGAGGTCGACTTCGCCACGCCGGAGGAGGTCGACGCCGCCGTCGTCGCGGCGCGCGCAGCGTTCGCCACGTGGCGGGAGGTCTCGCTCGCGAAGCGCGCCGAGATCTTCTTCCGCATCCGCGAGCTCGTGCACGAGCGCCGCGAGGAAGTCGCGCGCATCCTGACGCAGGAGCACGGCAAGGTCCTGTCGGACGCGATGGGGGAGGTCACGCGCGGGCTCGAGGTGATCGAGTTCTGCTGCGGCATCCCGACGCTTCTGAAGTCGGAGTTCTCCGAGCAGGCGTCGACGGGCATCGACGTGTACTCGATCCGGCAGCCGCTCGGTGTCGTCGCCGGCATCACGCCGTTCAACTTCCCGGCGATGGTCCCGATGTGGATGTGGGCGCCCGCGATCGCGTGCGGCAACACGTTCGTGCTCAAGCCGTCGGAGAAGGATCCGTCGGCGTCGATCTGGACCGCGGAGCTGCTGAAGGAAGCGGGCCTGCCGGACGGCGTCTTCAACGTCGTCAACGGCGACAAGGTCGCCGTCGACGCGGTGCTCGCGCATCCGGACATCTCGGCGGTGTCGTTCGTCGGCTCGACGCCGATCGCGCGCTACGTCTACGAGAAGGCGACGTCGACGGGCAAGCGCTGCCAGGCGCTCGGCGGCGCGAAGAACCACATGGTCGTGCTTCCGGACGCGGACATCGACATGGCGGCAGACGCCGCCGTGTCGGCGGCGTACGGCTCCGCCGGCGAGCGCTGCATGGCGGTGTCGATGCTCGTCGCGGTGGGCTCAGCCGCTGACCCGCTCATCGACGCGATCAAGGCGCGCATCCCGAACGTCAAGGTCGGCGACGGCATGGATCCGTCCAACGAGATGGGCCCGCTCATCACGAGGGAGCATCGCGACAAGGTCGCGTCCTACCTCGACGAGGGGAAGGTCCTCGTCGACGGGCGCGAAGGCGCGCCGGAGGAGGGTTTCTTCCTCGCGCCGTCGCTCATCGACGACCTGAAGCCGGGCATGCGCGCCTACGACGACGAGATCTTCGGCCCGGTGCTCGGCGTCACGCGCGTCGACACGTACGACGAGGCCGTGAAGCTCGTGAACGAGAGCCCGTACGGGAACGGGACGGCGATCTTCACGCGCGACGGCGGCGTCGCCCGCCAGTTCCAGTTCGAGGCGCAGGTCGGCATGGTCGGCATCAACGTGCCGATCCCGGTTCCCGTCGCGTACTACTCGTTCGGCGGCTGGAAGGGCTCGCTCTTCGGTGACCGGCACATCTACGGGCCGGAAGGGATCGACTTCTACACGCGCGGCAAGGTGGTCACCTCGCGGTGGCCCGATCCGGCGACGTCGAAGGTCGATCTCGGCTTCCCGCAGACGCGCTGAGCCGCGCGTACGCGCGGAGGACGTCGACGTGCGTGATCCAGCCGACCGGCGTGCCATCGCCGCCTTCGACGACCGGTAGGCCGGCATGCGCGCGTAGGAGCTCGGCGAGCGCCTCTTCGAGGGTCTGATCGCCCGAGAGCGCCGGCAGCGCCTGCGCGAGCTCACCCGCCGTCGAGCCGAGCGTGTTCTCACGCATGGACTCCTCCAGCTGCTGCGAGGTGAGCGTCCCGATGTATCGGCCCTCGTCGTCGACGACGGGGAGCCCGTCGGCGGTCGCGTCGGCGAGATGTTCGATGGCGTCGTCGAGCCGCATGTCAGCGGGAAGGGGCGGCGGCAGCGGCTGCATCGCATCCGAGACGCGCAGGAGCTGCATCGGGTTCGGGCCGCGTCCGCGCGTGATGTCGATTCCGCGCCGGCGCAGCTTCAGCGTGTAGATCGTGTCCTCGCTCAGGATGTTCGAGACCCCGGCCGCGAGTGCGATCGCGAACATGAGCGGCAGGATGATCCGGTAGTCCCCGGTCAGCTCGAAGATGATGATCACTGCGGTGATCGGCGCGCGCGCGGCCGCGGCGAACACGGCGCCCATGCCGACGAGCCCGTACGTGCCCGGAGCAGCGGTGACGTGCGGAAAGAGGTCGTGCACTGCCGTGCCGTAGGCGCTGCCGAGCATCGCACCCATGAAGAGCGACGGAGCGAAGACGCCGCCCGAGCCGCCGATGGCGATCGTTACGCTCGTCGCGAGGATCTTTCCCGCGAGGAGCAACAGCAGGAAGCCGACGACATAGCGGCCGCCGATCGCCTTCTCGAGCGGCGGGTAGCCGACGCCGTAGAGCTGCGGCAGCGCGAGGAGCAGCAGACCGAGCAATACGCCACCGACGGCTGGACGGAGCCACTCGGGCTTGCCGCGCCAGATTCTGTCGGCGACGTCTTCCGAGCCGTACAACACCTTGATGAAAACGACGCCGACCACGGCGGCCGCGATTCCGAGGCCGATGTAGAGCGGGTACTCGAGTGGCGAGCGCAGCTCGAATCCGGGGAGTGCAAGGAATGGATGCGACCCGAACGCGGCTCGCCCGATGATGTCGGCGACGAATGACGAGAGCACG
>DASXLN010000246.1:0-2707 GCA_036496165.1 Gaiellaceae bacterium
CGAGCTCGAGCTCCTCGGCCGGCCCGGACTCGGGCGTCGCGGCGGCCTGCTGCGCGGCCAGCTCCGCCGCCTCCATCGCCTCGAGCTCCTCGTCGGACGGCAGCTCACCGCCCTCCGGGACGACGAGCGTCTTCACCTCGACGCGCACGTCCTGGAAGACGTCGATCGGCACCGCGTAGCGGCCGATGCGCTTGATGTTGTCGAGGTCGATCTTGCGTCGGTCGACGCGGATCTTGCCCGTGCGCCAGATCTCGTCGGCGATGTTCGTCGGCGTCACCGAGCCGAAGAGCGCGCCCGTCGGTCCCGCCTTCACGTCGAAGCGCAGCACGAGCTCGCGCAGCGACTTCGCGATCGCCTCCGCCTGCTCGACGTTCGACGCCTCGTGCCGCGCACGCTGCGACTCGCGCTTGCGCAGCTCGGCGACACGCGCGTCGCTCGCCTCCTCGGCGAGCCGGCGCGGGAACAGGAAGTTGCGCGCGTAGCCGCGCGCAACGGAGACGACGTCTCCGCGCAGGCCGATCTTGTCGACGTCCTCGAGCAGGATGACGTCCATCAGCGGTCCCTGGCTCTGTCGCCGCGGTCGCGGCGGCCGCCGCGCTCCCTCTCCTCCTGGCCCTCGGCGACGTACGGCAGCAGCGCCATCTCGCGTGCGCGCTTCACCGCCTGCGCAATCTGCACCTGGTGCCGGCGGCATGCGCCGGTGATGCGACGGCTGCGGATCTTGCCCTTCTCGGAGATGTACCGGCGGAGCTGGTTGACGTTCTTGTAGTCGATCTCCGTGACCTTGTCCTTGCAGAAGTAACAGTTCCTCCGCTTGATCGCGGTCGCCGGCCCGCCGGGGCGCTTGCGACCTTGCTGCTGTTGCGTTCTCTCTCTTGCCATCTGTGCTCCTAGAAGGGGATGTCGTCGTCGGCGGTCTGCGGGAAGTCGGCGCCGGACTCGGCCGCCGCCCCCGCGGGCACGAACTGGTTGCCGCCTGCGCTACGCGCTTCAGGATCGGCGTCGCCGCGCGAGCCCAGGAACTGCACGCTCTCGGCGACGATCTCGACGGACTCGCGCTTGCCGCTCCCGTCCTTCGCTTCCCACTCGCGCCAGTCGAGGCGTCCGTCGATCGCGACCGGACGGCCCTTCGACAAGTACTGCGCGCAGCTCTCGGCCTGGTTGCCGAAGACCGAGATGCTGAAGTAGTTCGGCTTGTCGGTCCACTGACCGGCTTCGTCCCGACGCCGGCTGTTCACGGCGATCCGGAGGCTGCAAACGGCCGTCCCGCCCCCGGTGTGCCGGAGCTCGGGGTCGCGCGTGAGGTTGCCGACGAGCACGACGCGGTTGATGTTGGCTGCCATGGTCTAGACCTCCTCGTCCGAACGTGTGTTCGCCTCAGCGTACTCGGCGCTGGGGACGGCAGCGGGTGCCGGTGCGGGCGCAGCAGCGGGTGCGGCAGCAGCTGCGGGTGTGGGTGTGGGTGCGGCAGCGGCGGGCGGCGCGTCCTCGCGCGGTGCGCTCGTCCGTGAGCCCTCGATGTGCTTCGTCGCCATGTGGCGGAGGACGGCGTCGTCGATCTTGAGGACGCGCACGACCTCGTCGAGCGCCTCGGCCGAGCTCTCGAAGACGACGAGGTGGTAGACACCCTCGGCCTTCTTCTGGATCTCGTAGGCGAGGCGGCGCCGGCCCCACGCATCGTGGCTGCGCCACGTTCCGCCGGCGCCCTCGACGAGCCCGCGCACGCGTGCGACCAGGTCGTCCTGATGGGCCTCGGCCTGCTCGGGGTCGAGCAGCAACAGAATTTCGTATGTCGTCACGTCCCGATGTCTCCTTCCCACGGTCTTAGTCGGCCCCGACTGCCGGTGACGCTCGGGACCGAACGGCACGCTGACGGGGCAGGAAGCGGCGCCCACTGTAGCATCGGGCACGTGAAGCGGCTGCTGACGTGGGTCGCGGGCGCGGCGGGAGGCCTGGCCGCCTACCGGGCGGCAACGAGGCACAAGGCACCCGAGGGGGCGGAGGTGGACCCGGCCGCCGAGCTGCGCGCGAGGCTCGCCGAGGCGCGCACGGCCGAGCCGGACGACGCGCCGCCGGTCGAGGCGCCCGCCGGTCCGGACGAGCGCCGCCGCTCGGTGCAAGACGACGCTCGGTCGGCGATCGAGGAGATGCGCGGCGACGGGTCGTAAAGGCCTGTAGTCTCGGCCGCGGGGGTCGGGGATGTGGCAGGGGAGCCGCAGCCCTTGCTTGCCTCGGCCCCCGATTCTCCCTACTGCGGCGGGCCGCTGCCGAGCGTGACCTTCGCCGTGTGCGTCCCACCCAGGTTGTCGATCCACGACAACGTGATCGTGTCGCCGGGGTGATGGACGAGCAGGGCGGAGACGAGTGCGCCGGGTGTCGCGACCGAGCGGCCGCTCACGGCGGTGATGAAGTCGCCGGCGCCGATGCCGGCCTTCGCAACCGGGCCGCCGGAGACGACGCCGCCGACGAGGATCCCGTTCGCGCCGGGCTGGACTTGCACGCCGAGGAACGCGGTCCCGCCGACGTGCACGGTCGCCGACCCGTGCCGGGCGGCGACCTGCTTCGCGATCGTGACGGCGCGATCGATCGGGATCGCGTAGCCGTCGCTTGCATCCTGGAAGCGGAAGCCCGCATACGCGGCGGTGTCGATGCCGATCACGCGTCCGGAGGCGTCGAGCAGCGGGCCGCCGGAGTCGCCCGGCTGCAG
>DASXLN010000247.1:0-2071 GCA_036496165.1 Gaiellaceae bacterium
GACCCGACCGGCGCGTCGGCGCTCGCGGTGCTGATGCTCGTCATCTCCCTTGGCGTCCTCCTCGGGATCGGCGTCGTGCGGCGATGGGCGGTGCGCCATGACCACTAGGTACGGCGTCCGCTTCTTCTCGCTCGGCTACCTGGCATTCATCCTGCTCGCGCCGGTCTCGCTCATCTTCTGGCGTGCGTTCGAGCATGGCTTCCACCCGTTCTGGGCGGCGATCTCGAACCCGACCGCCGTGCACGCGCTGAAGCTGACGGTGGAGATCACCGTCATCGTCGTGCCGCTCAACACCGTGTTCGGGATCCTGTGCGCGATAGCGATCGTGCGGCACCGCATCCCCGGCATGGGCCTCGTGAATGCGCTGGTCGACCTGCCGCTCGCGCTCTCGCCGGTGGTCGTCGGCCTCGCCCTCTATCTCCTCTACGGACGCGGTGGCTGGTTCGGCGGACTTCCGTTCCAGGTGCTGTTCGCCCTGCCGGCCATGGTGCTCGCGACGACGTTCGTGTCGCTGCCCTTCGTCGTCCGAGAGGTCGTGCCGGTGCTGCGCGAGATCGGCACACAGCAGGAAGAGGCCGCGGCCACGCTTGGAGCGCGGGCGCTGACGACGTTCCGCCGCATCACGCTGCCGGCGATCCGCTGGGCCGTCGCCTACGGCGTCGTCCTAACGACGGCGCGCTCGCTCGGCGAGTTCGGAGCGGTCAGCATCGTCTCCGGCGGCATCGCCGGCCGGACGCAGACACTGACGCAGTACGTCCAGGCGTCGTACGAGAACTTCGACCAGACGGGCGCGTACGCGGCGTCCGTCCCTTTGGCGATGCTCGCGATCACGACGCTCCTCCTCACGACGGTGGTGAAGCGTGGCGATCGAAGCTCGTAACGTCTCGAAGAAGTTCGGCGACTTCGTCGCGCTCGACGACGTCTCCATCTCGGTCGAGAGCGGGTCGCTCACGGCGCTGCTCGGGCCGAGCGGAAGCGGCAAGTCGACGCTGCTGCGCGTCATCGCGGGGCTCGAGACGCCCGACGCCGGAGAGGTCTTCATCTCGGGCAAGGAAGCGACGGCGCTCGCGCCGCAGAAGCGCGGCGTCGGCTTCGTCTTCCAGCACTACGCGCCGTTCACGCACATGACGGTGTGGGACAACATCGCGTTCGGGCTGACGATCCGGCGGCGGCCGAAAGAGGAGGTGCGCGCGCGCGTCGCGGAGCTGCTCGAGCTCGTCCAGCTCCAGGGGCTCGACAAGCGCTACCCGTCGCAGCTTTCGGGCGGACAGCGGCAGCGGATGGCGCTCGCACGGGCGCTCGCACCGGAGCCCGAGGTTCTGCTGTTGGACGAGCCGTTCGGCGCGCTCGACGCGCGCGTGCGCAAGGAGCTCCGCGAATGGCTCCTGCGTCTCCACGATGAGATGCACGTGACGACGATCTTCGTCACCCACGACCAGGAAGAGGCGCTCGAGGTCGCCGACAACGTCGTCGTCATGAATGCGGGGCGCGTCGAGCAGATCGCCCCGCCGCGTGAGCTGTACGACCAACCGGCGAATCCGTTCGTCATGAGCTTCGTCGGGCCGGTGAACAAGATCGGCGAGGCGTGGGTGCGGCCGCACGACATCGAGCTCACCCACGAGCCGAACGGCCCTGCGCAGGAGGCTCAGGTCGAGCGAATCGTCCGGCTCGGCTTCGAGGTGCGCGTCGACCTCGTCCGCGACGACGGGCAGCGGATGCACGTCCAGCTGACGCGGAACGAGGCCGAGGTGCTCGAGCTCGAGCCCGGCGACATCGTCTACGTACGGATGCGGCGCGAGCGGACGTTCAGCGAGACCGGCGAACCCACGCGTCCGGTTCCCGCGTCAACTTCGTGATCTGCGCGGGGAGCTTCCCCGACGCGATGTCGGCCAGCGTGACGTGCTCGAGGACGGAGCGGACGGCCGAGCGCAGGGCGACCCAGACGTCCCGCAGCGACTCGGCGCTGCCCTCGTAGTCGAGCTGGTCGGGGGAGAGGCCGCGCACGCTTGCGAGCGGGCCTTCGACGGCGCGCACGACGTCGGCGACGACGATCTCGTTCGCCGGCCGCGCG
>DASXLN010000248.1:0-3694 GCA_036496165.1 Gaiellaceae bacterium
CGTTGTCCGGTTAGTCATCGTCCTCGCCGTCTTCGCGGCGTTCACGAGGCTCTCGCTCGACGGCCTGGGGTGGGCGGGGGACGCGGCGGCGTGGGCAGCGCTCGTCCTCGCCGCCGTCGGCATCGCGACGGTGCCCCTCGACCTCTGGCGTGGCCTCGTCCGCGAGCGCCGTTTCGGCCTCTCGACGCAGACGCTCCGCGGCTGGCTCGCCGATCGGGCGAAGGGCGAGGCGGTCGAGATCGTGCTCGGAGCCGCCGTCTGGACTGTTGCGATCGCGCTCGTCCACGCCCTGCCGCGCTGGTGGCCGGCGGTAGCGGCGGCGGGGCTCGCGCTGTTCGTCCTGCTCATGTCCTTCGTCGCGCCGGTCGTCCTCGAGCCGCTCTTCAACCGGTTCCGCCCGCTCGAGGACACGCGGCTCGGCGGCGAGCTCCGGGCGATCGCCGAACGCGCCGGCGTTCCCGTCCGCGACGTCCTCGTCGCCGACGCGAGCCGGCGGACGACGCGGACGAACGCGTACGTCTCCGGCCTCGGGCCGACACGCCGCGTCGTCGTCTGGGACACGCTGCTCGCGGAAGGGGACGAGCCTGCGCTGAAGCTCATCGTCGCGCACGAGCTCGGCCACCGCCGCGAGCGCCACGTGCTCAAAGGGACGCTGCTCGGCATGGGCGGGGCGGTCGTGCTCGTGTTGCTGCTGTGGGGAGTGCTGGGCTCGATGAGCCCGGGCGACTTCCCGAAAGCGGCGCTCCTGTTCACCTCGCTAGAGATCGCCGGCGTGCCGGCGATCTCCGCCGTCTCGCGTCGCTGGGAGCGCGCGGCGGACCGCTGGTCGCTCGAGCTGACCGGCGATCGCGACGCATTCGTCCGCGCGCACGTCTCGCTCGCGCGGAAGAATCTCAGCGACCTCGATCCCCCCAGGCTCGCGTACCTCATGCTCTTCACGCACCCGACTGCACCTGAACGCCTTGCACTCGCACGGCTCTGACCGCAGGCGCCTAGGGATCGCGCTCGCGCTGATCCTCGCGCTCATGGGCGGCGAGATCGCCGCCGGCATCGTCGCGCACTCGCTCGCCCTCCTGGCCGACGCGGGTCACATGCTCACCGACGCGGCCGCGCTCGGCGCGGCGCTCGTGGCTGCCGCCTTGGCTGCGCGTCCCGCTCGCGGCGCGTGGACGTTCGGGTTCCGCCGCGCCGAGATCCTCGCCGCGCAGGGCAACGGGGTCACGCTTCTCCTCGTCGCGCTCTGGATCGTGTACGCGGCCGTGCGCCGGCTCGTCTCGCCGCCGAACGTGCACGGCGGCATCGTGCTCGTCCTTGCTCTCGCCGGCGTCGTGGTCAACCTCGCCGCGACGCTCGTGCTTGCGGGCGCCGACCGGTCGCGACTCAACGTGCGCGGCGCGTTCCTGCACGTTGCCACCGACCTCGCCGCGTTCGCGGGCACCGGGCTCGCGGGCGGCTTGATCCTCGCCACCGGCTGGAACCGTTTCGACCCGATCGCGAGCCTCGCCGTCGCCGCGCTGATGGTTCGCTCGAGCTGGTCGCTCCTGCGCGAGTCGGGCCGCATCTTCCTCGAGGCGGCGCCCCTCGGCGTCGACCCCGACGCGGTCGCGACGGCGCTCGCCGCCGATCCGGACGTCGTCGAGGTGCACGACCTCCACGTGTGGACGGTGACGAGCGGGTTCCCCGCTCTCTCCGCCCACGTCCTCGTCTCACCGGGTGCCGACTGCCACGGCGCGCGCCGCCGCCTCGAGCATCTGCTCGAGGAGCGGTTCGGCCTCCGGCACACGACGCTCCAGGTCGATCACGTCGCCAGGCGCGCGCAGGTCGTTAGCATCGAGCGTCGTGGACCTGAGCGGTAAGACGGCGATCGTCACCGGGGCGTCGTCCGGCTTCGGCCGGTCGACCGCGCGGATGCTCGCGGATGCGGGCGTGCGCGTCGCCGGCGGCGCGCGCAGGGTGGAGCGGCTCGAGACGGAGATCGCGCTCGAGCTCGACGTGCGCGACGTCGAGAGCTGCGAGCGGTTCACCGCCGCCGCGGTCGAGGCGCTCGGCGGCGTCGACATCCTGATCAACAACGCCGGCCTCGCGCTCGGGCGCGCGCCGTTCGACGACTCGAGCGAGGAGGACGAGCGCACCGTCTTCGAGACGAACGTGAACGGGCTCGTGCGCATGACACGCCTGTGCCTGCCGCACATCCGCGACGGCGGCCACATCGTCAACCTCGGCTCGATCGCGGGGCGGCAGGCGTACGAGGGCGCAGCGAGCTATGTCGCGTCGAAATTCGCGGTGCGTGGCTTCACGTACGCGCTGCGCGAGGATCTCCTCGGACGGCCCATCCGCATCACCACCGTCGACCCGGGCCTTGCGGAGACCGAGTTCTCCGTCGTCCGCTTCAAGGGCGACAAGGAGAAGGCCGACTCGGTGTACAAGGGCGTCGACCCGCTCACGCCCGACGACGTCGCCGACTGCATCATGTTCGCGCTCACGCGCCCGTTCCACGTGAACGTCGACGAGATCGTCGTCAAGGCGCAGGCCCAGTCGTCCGGAGGACGCGTCATCAGGCAGTAGCGACCGCCGCGTCCGGCGCCTCCTCGTAGCTGAAGTCGCGGATCGGCGACAGCCGCAGCAGGAAGATCGTGCTCGCGACGAGCCACGCAGCGCCGAACAGGAGATAGCCGCGCATGCCGACGACCGACGCGATCGGGCCGGAGAGGGCATATCCCGCCGGGAGGAACACCATCGCCGACATCCAGCCGTAGGCACCGACGCGCGCGAGCTTGTCCGGCGGGATCGTCCGTTGCATCGCCGTGTCCCACACCACCGAGCCGCATGCGAAGCCGAAGCCGGCGAACGCGGCCGCCGGCGCGAGCGCGAACACCGACGCATGGAACGCGAGCAGCACGCTCTGGACCGCCGTCGGCAGGAAGATGCAGCAGACGACGACGAGCGGCCGGGTCACGCGCAGGCGCAGGCCGGTGATGCTCCCGAGCAGCGCGCCCGTTCCCTCCCCGGTCACGACGGCGGCCCAGGTCGAGGCGCCTCCCATCGAGTGCTTGGCGATGTAGGGGCCGAGGACGAAGAAGGGCGCGTACGTGATGAGGAAGTAGAGCGAGATCCACGCGCACGTCATCCACACCCAGGTCGTCTCCGTGAATGAGCTCCAGCCGTCGCGGAGCTCGCGCAGGAAGCTCGACGTCGCGCGTGCGATCGAATCGACGCGGACGAACGAGAGCAGCAGTGCGCTCACGGCATACGTGCCGCCGTCGAAGAGCAGCGCCGTGCCGGGACCGACCGTCGCGACGATCGTCCCGCCCGTCGCAGCGCCGAGCGGGAACGCCGCATAGCGCGCGATCGCGAGATAGCCGTTCGCCCGCTGGAGCGAATCGGTCGGGACGATCTCGCGGACGAGGCCGTAGAACGCCGGGTTGTAGAACGCGACCGAGGCGCCGCCTGCGCCCTGCAGCACGATCAGCTCCCACACGTGTGCATGCCCGGTGACGAGCAACAGCCCCATCGCCGCGCGCACGATCGTGCTCGAGACGTCGGAGCCGATCATGACGGCGCGTCGGGGAAGACGGTCGCCGAGGACGCCGCCGACCGCGAGCATCGACACCTGCGCCAGCGTCCACGCCGCGAACGAGAGCCCGACCGCGGTCGCGCTCCCGTGCAGGTCGAGGATCGCGAATGCGACCGCGAT
>DASXLN010000249.1:0-13751 GCA_036496165.1 Gaiellaceae bacterium
CGCCGACGTGGAGCAGTAGCAGGGCGAGGAGCGCGCGCTGCCTGCCGGCGCCCAGGTCGACCTCGCGGCCGTCCACCAAGGCCTCGATCGAGCCGAGCACAAGGAAGCGCACGGCTCGACGCTACGCGAGCCCGTTTCCCAACACAAGCAGGGATTTCTACCGGCGATTTACCGGGCTCGACCGGGATTTGACCGGTGCGGGCGACTGTCCGTTCGTCGGCCGCACGGAGCGGCCCCGAGACGGAGGTACCGATCATGAAGGCACTGCTCCTCATCGCCACCGTCGTCGCGGCGATCACCACCGCGGCTCCCGCGTTCGGCGACACGTTCATCACCGACACGCTCGGCGGGAACGGTCATCCCGCGCATGGATCCAGCGCCGCCAATCCCTACGTCGATACCGGGAGCGCGTCGGCGAGCCGCCGGGGCTACACGGTCAAGGGCCCCGCGGCACGGTCCGTGCCGCGGACGTCCAGCAAGGGCATGACGTTCATCACCGACACGCTCGCACCGGGTGGCGGCCCCGCCACCCCGGTCGTGACGATCCCCGACGCAAGCGCGTTCAGCTGGAGCGATGCCGGCGTCGGCGCCGGTGCCGCGACCGGCGCACTCGTGGCACTGCTCGGCGCGACGCTCGTACTCGGCAGGCGGCGCAACGAGCGGCTGGCGATTTGACGCTTCCGGTCCGACCCGGGAGAAACGGAGCGGCGCCACTCGTTGGCGCCGCTCTCGCTCTCGGTCGTGCTCGTGGCCGGCGGCCCGGCGACTCCAGCCTTGACGGTGAGGCCGACCTGGGTCGCGACGATGACGGTGCGAGCTACTCCGGGACGAGCCAGACGGCGCCGAGCGGCGGCAGCGTCAGGAGCGCCGAGAACGGCTGGTCGTGCCAGCCGACCGGCTCTGCCTCGACGGCGCCGAGGTTCCCGACGCCGGAGCCGCCGTAAAACGGGGAGTCGGTGTTGAGGAGCTCCTTCCACCGGCAGCAGACCGGCATCCCGACCCGGTAGTCGTAGCGCGGGACCGGCGAGAGGTTGAGGACGCAGACGAGCGGCTTCTCGCCCGCGTCGTCCAGACGCGCGAACGCGAGCACATTGTTCGTGGCGTCGTTCGCCTCGAGCCAGCGGAACCCGTCCGGGTCGAAGTCGCGCTCGTACAACGCCGGCGTGTCGCGGTACGCGTGGTTGAGATCGCGAACGAGCGACTGCACACCCTGATGCTCTGCGTACTCGAGCAGGTTCCAGTGCAGCGATCCCTCCGCGCTCCACTCCTCCCACTCGCCGAGCTCGCCGCCCATGAAGAGGAGCTTCTTGCCGGGATGCGCCCACATGTACGCGTACAGCGAGCGCAGGTTCGCGAACTTCTGCCAGCGGTCGCCCGGCATCTTGTCGAGCAGCGAGCGCTTGCCGTGCACGACCTCGTCGTGCGACAGCGGGAGGATGAAGTTCTCGCTGAACGCGTAGAGCAGCGAGAACGTCAGCGTGTGGTGGTGGAAGCTGCGATAGACCGGATCCTTCTGGAAGTACTGGAGCGTGTCGTGCATCCAGCCCATGTTCCATTTGAAGCCGAACCCGAGCCCGCCGAGATACGTCGGACGCGACACACCCGGCCACGCAGTCGACTCCTCGGCGGCGGAGACGACGCCTGGCACGCGCGCGAAGAGCGTCTCGTTCAACTCCTTGAGGAAGGCGACCGAATCGAGATCCTCGCGACCGCCGAACTCGTTCGGGATCCACTCGCCCGCCTTGCGCGAGTAGTCGAGGTACAACATCGACGCGACTGCGTCGACGCGGATGCCGTCGGCGTGGTGCTCGCGCAGCCAGTACAGCGCGTTCGAGAGCAGGAAGTTCTTCACCTCGCGGCGCCCGAGGTTGAACACGAGCGTGCCCCAGTCCGGATGCGCGCCGCGCCGCGGGTCCGCATGCTCGTACAGATGCGTCCCGTCGAAGAGCGCGAGCGCCCAGTCGTCGCGCGGGAAATGCGCGGGGACCCAGTCGAGGATGACGCCGATGCCGCGTTCGTGCAGCCGTTCGACGAACGCGCGGAAGTCGTCCGGATCGCCGAAGCGCGAGGTCGGAGCGAAGTAGCCGGTGACCTGGTAACCCCACGAGCCCGAGAACGGGTGCTCCATCACCGGCAGCAGCTCGACGTGCGTGAAGCCGAGGTCGGAGACGTAGTCGGCGAGCTCGTCCGCGAGCTCGCGGTACGTCAGCGGCCGGTTGTCCTCGACCGAGTTGCGGCGCCACGAGCCGAGGTGGACCTCGTAGATCGACATCGGCGCGCGCAACTGGTCGGTCTGTGCGCGGCGCTCGAGCCATTCGTCGTCGCGCCACTGATGCTCGGAACGAAAGACGCGCGAGGCGTTCCCCGGAGGCACCTCGGCGTAGAACGCGACCGGGTCGGCCTTCAGGCGCAGCCGGCCGTCCTGCGTCCGGATCTCGTACTTGTAGTGCGTGCCCGGCGCGACGTCCGGGACGAAGAGCTCCCAGACTCCCGACGAGCCGAGCGAGCGCATCGGGTGCAGCCGTCCGTCCCACGTGTTGAAGTCGCCGACGACGGAGACGCTGCGCGCGTTCGGCGCCCACACGGCGAACGCGGTGCCGGTGACGCCGTCGATCTCGCGGATGTGCGCGCCGAGCTTCTCGTACAGCTCCTCGTGGCGCCCCTCCATGACGAGCTGCAGGTCGAGCTCGCCGAGCGTCGGCAGGAACGCGTACGGGTCGCGAACGGTGTACGTGTCGCCGTTCGCGTATTCGACCTCGAGCTCGTACGTGAGCGGCAGCTTGGCCTTCGGCAGCATCGCCTCCCACAGGCCGGCCGGGTCCTTCAGCTCGGCCTCGACACCGGCGGGCTGGACGCGCACCGCCTGCGCCTCAGGGCGGTATGCACGCACGACGACGCCGCCGTCCGCCTCGTGCGCGCCGAGGATCGCGTGCGGGTCCGCGCCGAGCTCGATCACGCGGGAGTGGACGTCTCCTCGATGAGGCGCTGGATGCCGCGCACCGGGATGCCGACCCAGTCGGGACGGTTGTCGAGCTCGTACTGGAGCTCGTACACCGCCTTCTCGAGCTCGAACACGGCGAGCAGCCGGTCGACCGCCGCCTGCCCCGCGGGAAGCAGCGACGGCTCGACCGTCTCGAAGTAGCCCTCGAGGAAGCGCGCGCGGGCCTGCTCCTCCCAGCCCTCCGGCGGCTCGACGTCCCGCAGCAGCGAGACGGCGCTCGCCGCATATGCGAAGGACCGCAGCATCCCGGCGACGTCGCGCAGCGCCGACCGCTTCCGCCGCCGCTCGGCGAGCGAGCGCGCCGGCTCGCCCTCGAAGTCGAGGATCACCCAGTCGTCGCCGGCCCACATGGTCTGGCCGAGGTGGTAGTCGCCGTGCGTGCGGATGAACTGCCCGGCGGCGCCCGCGTGCGTCATCTGCCGCAGCAGGTCCCGCACCTCTTCGCCGCGACCGGCGATCGGCGACACGTTCTCGTCGTCGTCGGGCAGCGCGAGGAAGACGCGCTCGATCTCCTCGTCGACGGTCGCCGTCAGCAGGCCGAGCGCCTCGACGCTCGGCGTCTCGGGACAGAACGCGGGATCGTTCGTGTCCGACGCGAGCACGCTGTGCATCTCGCCGGTGACCTCGCCGAGCCGGCCGAGCCGCGCGAGAAAGCGCTCCGGCTCGTCGGCGAGCTCGTCGAGTGCGAGCTCCCACCCGTCGAGCCCGCCCTGCACGTACTCCTGGACGATCCCGAGCGTCGCGGCGAGCGGGCCGCCCGAGTACGAGTACCACCCGCCCAACGCAGCGATGTTCGAGAACCCGTGCTCGGTGAGGAAACGCAGCATCTCCAGCTCCGGGTTGATGCCGGGCTCGAGGCGGCGGAACACCTTGAGGATCAGCTCCTCGTCGAAGACGATGGACGTGTTCGACTGCTCGGCGCCGACGTCGCGCGCGTCGAACAGCTCGCGGCCGAGACCGGCGAAGCCGGGGACGGGTCGAAGCTCGACGATCCCTTCGTCACCCTGGAGCGTGAGGCCGGAGCGCATCCCGCTGACGAGCTCGCGCGCGATGCCGAAGCTCTCCGCCTCGGGCCGCAGCAGCTGGTAGATGTCGTGCGCGCCGGTGTCGTAGCGGAGCTCCGCGAGACAGATCGCGTATTGCGGATCCGCCTGGCGCAACACGACGGAGTCGATCACCTGCGCATGCGCGACGGCGCGCGACTTCCCGCCGTACCAACGCTGCTGGACGATGTTCTCGATGAGCCGAGACTCGTCCTCGCTCATGTCCGCTGCCTGAGACGGAACCAGAAAAACCCCCTTGGTGCGAGCGTCAACAGGTACGGCAGCTCCCCGATGGGGGGGAAGCTCGTCCTGCCGAACATCTCCTCCGGGACCATACCGTCATAGCGGGAGAGGTCGAGCTGGACGGGCTGGGCCGAGCGCGCGAGGTTGTGGACGCAGAGGATCACGTCCTCCTCCCACTGCCGAATATGGGCGAAGATCCGCGGATTGTCGGAGCCGAGCGGCTCGTAGCTGCCGAGGCCGAAGACCGGATGCTCCTTCCGAAGGGCGATGAACCGGTGGAGCCAGCGCAGGAACGACGTCGGCGAGCGCAGCTGCGCCTCGACGTTCACCGCTTGATAGCCGTAGACCGGATCCATGAGCGGCTGGAGGTAGAGCTGGGCCCAGTCGGCCCGCGAGAAGCCGGCATTGCGGTCGCCCGTCCACTGCATCGGCGTGCGAACGCCGTCCCGGTCGCCGAGGTAGACGTTGTCGCCCATCGCGATCTCATCCCCGTAATAGAGGACGGGTGAACCAGGCAGTGAGAAGAGGATGGCGTGGAGCAGCTCGATGTCGTCCCGGCTCCCGTCCAGGAGCGGCGCCAGCCGCCTGCGGATGCCGAGATTGAGCTTCATGCGCGGGTCCTTCGCGTACTCCGCGTACATGTAGTCGCGCTCGTCGTCGGTGACCATCTCGAGCGTCAGCTCGTCGTGGTTGCGCAGGAAGAGGCCCCACTGGCAGTTGTCGGGGATGTTCGGGGTGCTGGCGAGGATCTCGTAGATCGGCGTCGCGTCCTCGCGGCGGGCCGACATGAACATGCGCGGCATGACCGGGAAGTGGAACGCCATCTGGCACTCGTCGCCGTCGCCGAAGTACTGGACGACATCGCTGGGCCACTGGTTCGCCTCGGCGAGCAGCACGCGATCGGGGTAGCGAGCTTCCACCTCCGTGCGGACGCGCTTCAGATATGCGTGGGTCTCCGGAAGGTTCTCGCCGTTCGTCCCCTCGCGCTCGAAGAGATACGGCACGGCGTCGAGGCGGAAGCCGTCGATGCCGAGGTCGAGCCAGAAGCGCAGGACGTTCAGCATCGCCTCCTGCACGTCCGGGTTGTCGTAGTTCAGGTCGGGCTGGTGGCTGAAGAACCGGTGCCAGTAGTACTGGCCGCGGACGGGGTCGAACGTCCAGTTCGACGGCTCCGTGTCGACGAAGATGATGCGCGCGTCCTTGTACGCCTCATCCGAGTCGGCCCAGACGTACCAGTCGCCCCGCGGCCCGGTCGGATCGTTGCGCGACTCCTGGAACCACGGATGGTCGGCGGAGGTGTGATTCATGACGAGGTCGGCGATGACGCGGATGCCGCGCTGATGCGCCTGCTCGACGAAGTCCTTGAAGTCGTCGACCGATCCGTAGTCGGGATGGATGCCGAAGAAGTCGGCGATGTCATAGCCGCCGTCGCGCAGCGGCGACGGGTACATCGGCAGGAGCCAGATGCAGTCGATGCCGAGCCACTGGAGGTAGTCGAGCTTCTCGATCAAGCCGCGGAAGTCGCCGGCGCCGTCGTCGTTGCCGTCGAAGAAGCCGCGGATGTGGACCTCGTAGAAGACCGCCCGCTTGAACCAGAGCGGATCGCGCTCGAACCACTGTTCACTCATCGGACAACCTTAAGCACGTGGCTCTTGCCGGGGGCGAGCTCGACGTAGTTCCGGCCGATGTGCCACGTCCACTCCGTGTCCGCCAGCACGTCGCGGACGCGGTAGGCCGGCGGCAGGCCGGTCGCAGCCGGGAGGATGCAGACGCCCTGCTGCTTCGCAACGGGATCGAGGTTGACGACGCAGATGACGTCGTCATCCTCCCAGCGCTTCATGTACGCGAACAGTTGCTCATTCTCCGTCTCGAGGAACGTGACGTCGTCGAGCCGCTGCAGCGCCGGGCTCTCCCGGCGCGCGGTGTTCAGCGCAGCGACGAGCGGCAGCAGCGGCCCGTCGAGCGTCCGCTTCTTCACCTCGTACTTCTCCGAGTCGAGGTACTCCTCGCTGCCCTCGCGCACCGGGACGTTCTCGAAGCTCTCGAAGCCGGAGTAGATCCCGTATGTCGGCGAGAGCGTGCCGGCGAGGACGAGCCGCGCCTCGAACGCCGGCCGGCCGCCGCGCTGGAGGTACTCGTGCAGGATGTCCGGCGTGTTCGCGAACACGTTCGGCCGGTAGATCTCCGACCACTCGAGCAGCTGCCCCATGAACTCGAGCAGCTCCCAGCGCGTGTTCTTCCACGTGAAGTACGTGTAGCTCTGCGCGAAGCCCGCCTTCGCAAGCGTCGTCATCATCGCCGGCCGGGTGAACGCCTCCGCGAGGAAGATCACGTCGGGATGCTGTCGCCGCACCTCGCGGATGAGCCACTCCCAGAACGGCACCGGCTTCGTGTGCGGGTTGTCGACGCGGAACACGGTGACGCCGCGGTCGACCCACGTGAGGACGACGTCGCGGAGCGCGCCCCACAACCCTTTCCAGTCCTCGCTCTCGAAGTTGACGTTGTAGATGTCCTGATACTTCTTGGGCGGGTTGTCCGCGTACTTCAACGTGCCGTCCGGGCGGCGGTTGAACCACTCCGGATGCTCCTTCAACCACGGGTGGTCCGGCGAGCACTGGATGGCGAAGTCGATCGCGATCTCGATGCCGTGCTTCTTCGCATCGGTGACGAGGCGCTCGAACTCGGCCAGCGTGCCGAGCTCGGGATGGATCGCGTCGTGTCCGCCCTCTTCGCTCCCGATCGCCCATGGGCTGCCGGGGTCGTTCCGCCCGGCGACGAGCGCGTTGTTGCGTCCCTTGCGATTCGTGTGGCCGATCGGGTGGACCGGCGGCAGGTAGATGACGTCGAAGCCGAGCTCCGCGAAGCGCGGCAGCAGCGTGCGCACGCCCTCGAAGCCGCCCCACGATCGCGGGAAGAGCTCGTACCAGGCGCCGAAGCGGGCGAGCTCGCGGTCGACGTCGACCTCGTACACCTCCGACGACGCGGTCCCGGAACGGTCGCCTGCCGGCGCTGCAAGCGCCTCGTCGACCGTCAGTGACGCGCGGCCGAGGAGCGCCGCGCCCTCGGCGAGCTCGCTCGTCAGGTCCTCCTGGCCGCCCTCGACCTTGCGGCGGATCTCATCCTGGTACGACGCGACTCGGTCGGTCCACGCCTCGACGCGGAACGACCACGTGCCAGGCTTGTCGACGGCGAACGACCCCGACCAGTGGTCGTTGCCGATCGGCGCGAGCGGCGCCTCCTGCCAGCGCGTCGTCCCGGCGGGCCGGAAGCGAACCGCGGCGCCGAGCGTGTCGTGCCCGTCGCGGAAGATGCGCGCGGCAACGTCGACCCGTTCGCCGGCGATCCGCTTCACGGGGTAGCGGCCGCAGTCGACCAGCGGCTTCACCTCGAGGATCTGGATGCGGGGCGGCGGAGTCGTCGTCTTCGGCAAGGACATGTCGCAGGGAGTCTCCCGAATCGGAGAGGATCAGAACGTGGAGCTCGTCCGGTCGTCGGGAATCCTGCTGCATCCGACGTCACTCCCGGGCGGACGACTGGGCGAGGAGGCCTATCGGTTCGTCGACTGGCTTGCCGCCGCCGGCCAGTCGTGGTGGCAGATGCTCCCGCTCGGGCCGCCGGACGAGTTCGGCTCGCCGTACCGGACGTCCTCCGCATTCGCCGCCTCCGCAGGGCTCCTCTCCGATCCGACTGCCCCGGTGGGCGTCGAGGAGATCGAGTCGTTCGTCGCGCGGCATCCGTACTGGTCGGCCGAATGGGCGGGCTTCGCCGGCGGAGGCGCGCTCGCGGACCAGGTGCGGTTCGAGCGCGAGTGGAACTCGCTCCGCTCGTACGCCGGCGATCGCGGCGTCCGGCTCATCGGCGACGTGCCGATCTACGTCTCCGACGAAGGCATGGACGTCGCCTCGTGGCCGGAGCTCTTCGAACACGGCGACGTCGCGGGCGCTCCGCCCGATCCACTGAACGCGAACGGCCAGCACTGGGGCAACCCGCTGTACCACTGGCCTGCCCACCGCCTCACCGGCTTCCGCTGGTGGATCGAGCGCTTCGCACGGACGTTCGAGCTCGTCGACATCGCGCGCGTCGACCACTTCCGCGGCTTCGTCTCCTACTGGTCGATCCCGCCGGGGCACAAAACGGCGCGGAAGGGACGGTGGCGGCGCGCACCGGGGTACGAGCTCTTCGGCGCCGTCGAGGATGCGCTCGGCGACGTGCCGCTCATCGCCGAGGACCTCGGGGTGATCACGCCCGCGGTGTACCGGCTGCGCGACGCGTTTGGCCTGCCGGGCATGGTCGTCCTCCACTGGGCCTGGGGCGGGCCGCCGACGAACCTGCACGCGCCGAAGAACCATCCCGAGAACGCGGTCGTCTACACGAGCACGCACGACACCGACACCGCGCTCGGCTGGTTCCGAAGCCTGACGCGAAAGCAGCAGGCGGCGACCGGGCTCGACCCGGCCGAGCCGAACTGGAGCCTGATCGGCGTCGCGATGCAGTCGCGGGCGCGACTCGCGATCGTTCCCGTGCAGGACGTTCTCGGCCTCGGCAGCGAAGCACGCATGAACCATCCCGGCGTCGTCCACGGCAACTGGCAGTGGCGGCTCGAGCGCGGCGCGCTCACGGACGAGCTCGCGGCGCGCCTGCGCGACGAGACGAAGGGCGGTCGCAGGCTGGTGACGAAGCGGTAGCGATCCGGCCGCGCCGCGCGGAAAGCGTTGTCTCGCAGGGAATCACGCCCGTGAATGGGATTCCTCCTCGCGGGCGTCTGCTTCGCAGCCGCGCTCGCCTGCAGCGCAGGCGGGTTGCGATCGCTTCTCCCGCGAGGCGTCACCCTCGTCGACGCGTGTGCGCGCTTCGGCTGCGGCTCGCTCGGCAACACCTTCCTTCCGGTCCGCGGAGGCGACGTCATCCGGCTGACGCTCTTCAGCCGCATCGTGCCCGGCGGCATGCTTGCCGCCGCAGGCGCGGTCGCAGCCTTCAGCGTCGCGCGATGGGTAACGCTTGTCCCGCTCGGCATCGGCGCCGCGGGGTCGTCCCTCCCGCCCGAAGCGTTCGCCGCGCCTGCGGTCGCACTCGTCGTCGCCGTCCTCGTCGCGAAGCGCTCGGGACGACGGGGCGGATACGGCGGAGCGCTGGTCTTCGCAACCGGATCGCTGCTCGCGCGCGTGACCGGCGTCACGCTCGTCGTCGGATCGCTCTCGGCCGCACTCCTCGTGGTTCCCGCGCTCGAGCTCGCCGGCACCGTCTCGTTCCTGCCGGCGAACCTCGGCGTCGCCGACGCGGCCGCAGCGGTCGCGCTGCATGCGCACGGCCTGCCGATGGGTCACGCGATCTCCGTCGCCGTCGTCCTGCACGTGGTCGAAACGGCGGCGAGCGTCGTGTTCGGAGCGGCCGGCGCGGCACTTCTGCTCAGTCGCGGCGATGCGGTGAAGAGGCTGTTTCAGAGTGGATTCCGGAGAAGGAACCCGCTTCTTCCTGCGCTACAGGGAGAGCAGTGACTCGCGCGGACCTGCACGTCCACTCGATCCACTCGACGGACAGCGGGAACTACGCACTCCGCCGCGCACGCCTCGGAGAGTCGTACACGCAGCCCGAGCGCGTGTACCGCGTGTGCAAGGCGCGCGGCATGGGGCTCGTCACGATCAGCGACCACAACACGGTCGAGGGCGCGCTGCGGATCGCGCACGAGCCCGACACGTTCATCTCCGTCGAAGTGACGACGCGCTTCCCGGAGGACGATGTCCCGCTGCACGTCCTCGTCTGGAACCTCACGGAGGAGGACCACCGCGACCTGCAGCCCTACCGGCCGTCCGTGTACGAGCTCGTCGCGTTCCTCCGCGAGCGCGGGCTCGCGCACGCGCTCGCGCATCCGCTCTACCGCATGGGCCCGCCCATCGCGGCGAGCCATGTCGAGCGGATGATGCTGCTCTTCTCCGTCTGGGAAGGACGGAACGGCGCGCGCTCGCGCGAGTCGAACGAGCTCGCCTGCCGCCTCGCCGCGAAGGTGAAGCCGGAGCTGCTCGCCACGCTCGCCGACCGGCACGGCATCGCGCCCGCGCACAACGGCCGGATCGCGCTGACCGGAGGCTCGGACGACCACGGCGCGCTCGACATCGCGACGACGTGGACGGACGCACCCGGCACGACGGTCGACGAGTTCCTCGCGACGGTCGGCCGCGGCGAAGGATCGGTCGGCGGTGTCCACGGCTCGACAGCGAAGCTCGCCCACGCGGTCGCCGCACTCTTCGTCAACGCCTATCGCATCTCCGGCGCCGACCTGCCGGACACGATCGGGGCACAGATCGAGCAGCTCTTCGACGACGACGCGGTCGACGCCGACGAGCGGCATCGCGAGATCGCCGACCAGAGCGCGCGCTTCGTCCGCCTCCTCGGAGAGCGCGCACGCTCCGGCGGGATGTCGATGGCCGAGCTCTCCGGTGCGGGCCGCCGCCTCGGCGCGCTCGCGTTCGCTACCGCGCTTCAGGTCCCGTACCTCGCCACCGCGCGCCACCACGCCGAGTCCCGCAGCTGCCTCGGCGAGATCGAGCGCGCGTTCTTCGGCGGGCGGGGGACGATCCCGCGCACGCCGCGTGCGCTCCTCTTCACCGACACGTTCTCCGAGGTGAACGGCGTCGCCGGCACGATGCGGCGCCTCGCGGCCGCCGCAGCGGAGGGGAGCTATCCCGGCGCGGTCGTCATCGCTGCGCACGACGGGAACGCGCCCGGCACGATCGCGATGCCGCCCGACTGGTCTCTGCCGCTGCCGAGCTACGAATCGCTCGACCTCCGCTTCCCGCTGCCGACGGACGTGCTGGCGTGCATCGAGGAGAATCGCCCCGACGTCGTCCACGTCGCGACGCCCGGACCGGTCGGCTTCTGTGGGCTCGTGGTCGCGCGCCTGCTCGGCGTCCCCGTCGTCGGCTCGTACCACACCGAGCTCGGGCCGTACGCACTGCACCTGACGCGGGACATGCTCGTCGCCGAGGCGGTCGACGTCTACGTCGACTGGTTCTACGGACGCTGCGCGACGGTGCTCGCCCCGACGAGCGGCGTCGCGGACGCGCTCGTCCAGCGCGGCCTGCCGGACGTCGGCGTCTGGGGCCGCGGCGTCGACACCGATCTCTTCGCACCGTCGCGGCGCGACGAGGAGCTGCGGTCGCGGCTCCTCGACGACGGCAGCGTCCTCGTCCTCTCCGTCGGGCGGCTCTCACACGAGAAGCGCATCGGCGTCCTGCTCGACGCGTTCGCGCGTGTGTCGAGGGCGCGCCCCGACGCGCGGCTCGTCGTCGTCGGCGACGGCCCGGCACGGCGCGAGTTCCAGCGCACGGCACCGGCGGGAACCGTCTTCGTCGGTGAGGCGCGCGGCGCAGACCTCGCAGCGCTCTACGCGAGCGCGGACGTCTTCTGCTTCCCGAGCACGACCGACACCTTCGGGCAGGTGCTGCTCGAGGCGGGCGCATCCGGCCTCCCGGTGGTCGCCGCCGCTGCCGGCGGGGCCCTCGAGCTCGTCTCGCACGAGGGCAACGGCCTCCTCGTCGCGCCGGAGAGCTCGAGCGCGCTCGCCGCGGCCCTGCTCGAGCTCGTCGAGAGCCCGGCCCGGCGGGCGGCATACGGCGCCGCCGGCCTCGCCGCCTCGAGGGCGCGAACCTGGGATTCGGCGATTGCGCAGCTCGACGACGTGTACCGCCGCGTCCTCGGCCTCACCCCGGCTGCCGCCCGGGTCGCGGCATAGCCGGTCCTTTCTATCTGGTGACAGGCTGTTTCAACCGTGTTGCGGCACTAGGATGCGCCGATGCAACCGTCCGCGCTGTTCCTTCCCGGCTGGGGCGCTCCGGCTGCGCTCTACCAACCGGGAATGCCAGACGACTGGCGCATCCTGGAGCCGCCGAGCTTCGCCGCGTCCGGCGGCTCGCTGGCGGACTATCGCCTCTGGCTCGGCGGCGAGTTGACCCGCCGCGGCCGCTCGCCGCTCGGCGGGCACTCGATGGGCGCCGCGCTCGCAATCTGCGCTGCGGCGGAGTCGCCGGAGCTCGTCGAGCGCCTCGTGCTTGTCGCCCCCGCCGGGCTCCCGTTGCAGAAGCCGATCGCGGCGAGCTTCCTCGATTTCTTGCGCCAGGCCGCGCGTGGCATCTATCCGCGCGCCTCCGCCGCCCGCGCTCTCGCCGCGATCGCCCGTGCGCCCCGTGCCGCGTACGCCCTCGCAGAGGAAGTGCGGGCGCTCGACCTTCGACTCGAGTGCGCACGCATCCAGGCGGCCGGCATCCCCGTCCTCGTCATCGGCTGCTCGACGGACACCCTCGTCACGCGCGGGCATGCGCAGACCCTCGCCGCCGCGCTCGGCGGCGAGTACCGCGAGCTGACGCTCGCGGGCGGCCACATGTGGATGCTGCACGCGCACGAGCTGCTCGCGCGCGTGCTCAACTAGTGCCGTCGGTCTACGTCGTCCGTCACGCGGTCGCGGAGGACCGCGACGGGGAGCGCTGGCCGGACGACGCGAAACGGCCATTGACGACCGACGGCGAGGCGAGTTTCCGTCGCGCCGCCCGCGGCCTCAAGACGATCGTCCCGCATGTCGACGTGGTGCTCTCGAGCCCGTATGCACGCGCGTGGCGGACGGCGGAGATCCTGTACGAGGAAGCGGGCTGGCCCGCGCCGAAGCGGGCCGAGCTGCTGGAGGCATGGCGGGCGCCGTCGGACGGGCTCGAGCTCGTGCAGGAGACCAAGCACGAGTCGATCGCGCTCGTCGGGCACGAGCCGGGCCTGTCCCGCCTCGTGTCGCTCCTCCTCACCGGCGACGACGCAGCGGTGCAGATCGACCTGAAGAAGGGCGGCGTCGTGCGCGTGGACGACAACGTCCTCCGGTGGTACGCAACGCCGAAGATCTTGCGGTCTCTCGCGTAACCAGCTCGACACCGGATCGCCACCGTCCGTCCGACCACGGTGTGGAAAGCGTACGCACACTGATTACGAATGCGCCGCAAGATCGAGCCGCTGCTCTGCGAGCTCCACGCGCACACCCGGTGGAGCGACGGCGCTTTGACGATTCCCGAGCTCGTCGACCTGTACGGACGGAACGGCTTCGACGTCCTCTGCATCACGGACCACGTCAACCGCAGCGACGATCCGTGGCTCCCGGCCGACGCGCCCACACGCGGCGTCACCCGGTGGAACCACGACGACTATCTCGCCGAGATCGACGCGCAGGCCGAACGGGCGATGCGCGAATACGACCTGCTGCTTCTCCCCGGCATCGAGTTGACCTACAACGACCTCGTACCAAATCTCGCCGCGCACGCCGTCGCCGTCGGCTGCCGCGCGTTCGTGAGCGTCGACGACGGAATCGACGCGGCGCTCGTGAACGCGCGTGGCGAAGGGGCGGCGCTCGTCGCCGCCCACCCGTATCGAGCGCGCCGCGGGACGATCCCGTCGCGCCTCACGCTCCGGTGGTCGCGCGACTGGCGCACGCT
>DASXLN010000250.1:0-9486 GCA_036496165.1 Gaiellaceae bacterium
CACTGAATCCGCAGCACGCGGGGCTGCAGGTCGCCCTGCGCGCGCAAGGCCTGTACGACGGGCCGATCGACGCGATCGTCGGCCCGCGGACCGTCGCCGCCATCCGCGCGTTCCAGCACACGCACGGCCTCCGAGTCACCGGCCTCGCGGACGCGCGCATGCGCCGCGCGCTCGGGCCGTTCGGCACGCCGCTCTTCGGCGGGCGCACGATCGCGCGCGGCGAGTTCGGCTGGGACGTCGCCGTCCTCCAGTTCCTCCTCGCCCGGCACGGGATCGGGGTGCCCGTGAACGGCTACGTCGACGGCCCGACCGTGCGGGGCATCCGCCGCTACCAGCGCGAGCTCCATCTCTCCGCGGATGGGGTCGCGGGCCGCGCGACGTTCACCGCGCTCGGCCTCCAGTCGCGGATTCCCGTCCGCGCAGTCCGCGTCGCCATGCACCTGTACGTCGTCAAGCCCGGCGACTCGCTCACCGCGATCGCGCACCGGTCGCACACGACCCTCTCGAGCCTCGCGCGCGTCAACAAGCTGAACCCGAGCCACTATCTGCTCATCGGGGAGAAGCTGCGTCTGCCGGCGTCGGTGTCCGTCGCCGCGACGGCTGCGACGTCCGCGACGGCGGTGCGCGCGTCGCTCGACGAATGGGCGTCGCGCTACGGCGTCGATCCGTCGCTCGCGCGCGCGCTCGCGTGGATGGAGTCGGGGTACCAGAACGACGTCGTCTCCTCCGTCGGCGCCCAGGGGATCATGCAGCTTCTGCCGTCGACCTGGAAGTACGTCGAGGACGTCCTCATCGGGCACCCGGTCGCGCACACGGCGGACGGGAACGTCGAGGTCGGCGTGGCGCTCATCCACCACCTGCTCGGGGTGTTCGGCGGCGACGAGCGGCTCGCGCTCGCGGCGTGGTACCAGGGCGAGCGCTCGGTCCGCCAGATCGGCGTCTACAAGGTGAGCAAGGTCTTCGTGTCCGATGTGGAGGCTCTGAAGGCCCGGATGTAAATAAGATCGGCGGCGCATGAAGATCGCCGTCTGCGTCAAGCACGTCCCCGAGGGACACGGCCGGATCGACCCTGGCTCGAAGCGGCTCGACCGATCGGGTGAGGGAGCCCTGAACCACTTCGACGCGAACGCCGTCGAGGAGGCACTCCGCCTCAAGGGCGAGGGCGAGGTGGTCGTCGTCTCGATCGGCCCGGAGAAGGCGGCCGACTCGCTCCGGAAGGCACTCGCGATGGGCGCCGACCGCGCCGTCCTCGTCAGCGACGAGGCCCTCGCCGGCTCCGACCTCGTGGCCACGAGCAAGGTCCTCGCGGGCGCGCTCGCGCGCGAGGAGGCCGATCTCGTCCTCTTCGGCCAGCAGGCCGCAGACGCCGACGGCGCCGTCCTCTGGGCGGCCGTCGCCGAGCGGCTGCGCCGCCCCGTCGTCTCGCAGGCGGCGGAGGTCACGGTCTCCGGCGGGACGGTGCGGGTGAAGCGCCAGACCGAGTACGGCTACGACGTCATCGAGGCGCCGCTGCCTGCGGTCGTCGCCGTGAGCGACGCGATCAACGAGCCGCGCTACCCGTCGCTGAAGGGGATCATGGGCGCGAAGAAGAAGCCGTTCGAGACGCTCACGCTCGCGGACACCGGCGTCGACGCCGGCGACGCCGGCGAGGCGGGATCGAAGACCGAGGTGCTCGCGCTCGGCGACCCGCCTGCGCGCGGCGACTCGCGCAAGATCGAAGGCGACGCGAATGCGGCGCAGGCGATCGTCGACTTCCTCGCGGAGAAGAGGCTCGTGTGAGCACACTCGTCTTCCTCGAGCACCACGGCGGCGAGCTCCAGAAGGGCTCGCTCGGCGTGCTCGCCAAGGCAGCCTCGCTCGGCGACGCCGATGCGGTGCTCATCGGCGGCGGCGTGACGTCGCTCGCCGCCGAGGCGGGGAGCTACGGCGCGAAGAAGGTGCACGTTGCCGACGACGCGTCGCTCGAGCCGCCGCTGCCGCAGCCGCGCGTCGACGTCATCGCGAAGCTTGCGGGCGACTACGACACGGTGCTGTTCGCGAACTCGGTCCTCGCCGCCGACGTCGCCGCCGGTCTCGCGGCGCGGCTCGACGCCGGCCTCAACTGGGACCTCGTCGACATCACGGCCGACGGCGTCGGCAAGCGTCCGGCGATCCAGGATTCGGTGCTCGTCGACGTCGGCTGGAAGTCCACGCCGAGGATCGCGCTCTTCCGCGCCGGCTCGTTCGACGCGAAGCCGGCCGGCGGCGCGGAGCCCGAAGTGGTGCAGGCTGCGGTCGAGCTGCAGGAGCATTCGGGCGCGGCGAAGATCGTCGACCAGCAGCTGGAGGACGCCAGCGGCCCGTCGATCGAGGATGCGGACATCATCGTCGCCGGCGGCCGCGGCCTCGGCGCGCCAGAGAACTTCACGCTCGCGGAGGAGCTCGCGCGCGCACTCGGGGGCGCCGTCGGCGCGACGCGCGCCGTCGTCGACGCGGGCTGGTATCCGTACTCGGCGCAAATCGGGCAGACGGGGAAGACCGTGTCGCCGAAGCTCTACGTCGCGCTCGGCATCTCCGGCGCGATCCAGCACAAGGTCGGCATGCAGAGCTCGAATGTGATCCTCGCGATCAACAAGGACCCGAACGCGCCGATCTTCGAGTTCTCCGATCTCGGCGTCGTCGGCGACGTGCACGAGATCGTCCCGAAGCTGACCGAGCTTGTGAAGCAGCGCAAGAGTTGACGCGCGCGTCCGACTACCCGCCGCCGTTCGATGCGAACGAGTTCGTCGGCGAGCCGACCGATCCGGCCGACGAGCGCATCGAGGTCGGTGTGCTCATCGTCGGCGGCGGACCGGCAGGGCTCGCGTGCGCGCTCCGGCTCGGGCAGTTGCTCGAGGAGTATCCCGACGTCGCCGAGCGACTCGGCGACGTGCCCGTCGCGCTGCTGGAGAAGGGCAAGCAGCCGGGCTCGCATCTCCTGTCAGGCGCGGTGGTGAACCCGCGTGCGCTGCGCAAGCTCGGCTACCGCGTCGAAGACCTCCAGTCGTACGGCGAGGTGCACAACGAGTCGGTGTACGTCCTCACGCGGCGGAACGCGCTTCGCATCCCCCCGCCGCCGACGATGCGCAACCATGGGAACTGGGTGTTCTCGCTCTCGCGGCTCGGGCGGCGGCTCGCCGAGGACGCGGAGGAGCGCGGGACGACGATCCTGCCGGAGACGACCGCGGAGAAGCTGCTCGTGCAGCACGGCCGCGTCGTCGGCGTGCGCACGGGCGACAAGGGGAAGGGGCGCGACGGCGAGCCGCTCGGCAACTACGAGCCGGGCTCCGACATCGTCGCGAAGGTGACCGTCCTCGCCGAGGGGACGCAGGGGCATCTCACGGGCGTCGCGCTCGACCGGTTCGGCCTGCGTGGCGCGGAGCCGCAGGTGTGGGAGCTCGGCGTGAAGGAGGTCTGGAAGGTCCCGCGTCCGCTGCGCAGCATCGTCCACACGATGGGCTGGCCGCTGCGCACTGCCGCGAAGTACCGCGAGTTCGGCGGCTCGTTCGTCTACCCGATGGGCGACGACATGCTCACGATCGGGATGGTGGTCGGGCTCGACTACCGCGACGTCGAACTGTCGGCGCACGATCTGCTGCAGGAGCTGAAGACGCATCCGAAGATCCGCAAGCTGCTCGAGGGCGGGGAACGCGTTGCGTGGGGCGCGAAGACGATCCCGAGCGGGGGTTGGAACTCGCTGCCGAGCAGGTTGCACGCGCCCGGGCTCCTGCTCGCCGGTGACGGCGTCGGGCTCGTGAACATCGCGCGGTTGAAGGGCGTGCATTACGCGATCGAGTCGGGCCGGCTCGCGGCAGAGTCGGCGTTCGCGTCGCTGCGGCGCGGCGCGACGCCGGCGACGGCGCTCGCGGCGTACGACGACGCGATCCGTTCCGGCTTCATCGGGCGTGACCTGTACGAGGTGCGCGACATGCGCCAGGTGTTCGGGCGCGGCTTCTTCGTCGGCGGCGCGCTCGCGAGCGCGATGACGGTGTCGAAGGGGCGGCTCGCGCCGGGGAAGATGCGCGCGGAGCCGGACGCGGAGCAGCCGCTGCTGCGGAGTGACCGCGGCGCGCGCTACCCGAGCCCCGACGGGACGCTCACGTTCGACAAGCTCTCCTCCGTCTTCCTGTCGGGGAACAAGACGCGCGACGACCAGCCGAACCACATCCGCGTCGAGCGGCGCGTCCCGCGCGAGGTCGCAGACCTCTGGATCAACATGTGCCCGGCGCAGGTGTACGAGCTCGGCACCGAGGGCGGCGACGGCACGGTCACGATTCAGGTCGCGCCGTCGAACTGCGTCCAGTGCGGCGCAATCACCGCCAAGGGCGGCCGCCTCACCCCGCCCGAAGGCGGGTCCGGTCCGGAATACACGAACACCTAAGGGCCACGACCGGTGCCAGGCACCACGGGGGTGGCGAGACACAGAGGCGTGACACGAATTCCCGCGCGGCCTCTGGACTAGCCGCCGCGGCGTGCGGATTTCGGCACGACCCCGTAACCGTGCCTGGCACCGGTCGTGCGTGCCGCGGCCATGTCTGCTGTCACCTGATTTACACAGGTCTTACGCGTTCTTTCCGGCGCTGGAGGGATCATGTGTTGATGAAGCGGCGCAGGTTTGCGGTTCTTGCCACGGTCCTCGTGGCGGTCAACGTGTTCTTCTGGCTCGCGTCGAGCGGCTTCGCCGGGATCGGCGGCGGGATCGTCCAGACGCTCCTCGGCGGGAAGATGATCCGCGCCGAGATCGTGTGGCAGGCGCCCGACGGCAAGATCAACGACACGTTGCTCTACCGCGGCGTCGTCACCTCGGTCTCGCCGGCGTCGATCACGCTGCGGGAGCGTGACCGCAACGACACGCTCCCGCTCGCCTCGACCGTGACAGTGCGCTACGGCGCGTCGACCGGGTCGGTCTCGCAGCTCCGGCGCGGCATGCGCGTCGTCGTCGCGAGCCCGGCCAACGAGCCGGTGGACACGATCCAGGTCGAGGGCTTCGGGCCCTGAGATGAGCACGGCGGCGACCGGGGGCGTCCTGCTGCTCGTCGAAGATGACGACGCGATCGGTCGTCTCGTGAAGTCGTACCTCGAGCAGCAGGACGGCTGGCGCGTCCTGTGGCTCCGCTCCGGCGAGGAGGCGATGGCGGAGATCCGCCGCCACCCCGTGCGCATGGTCGTCCTCGACATCGGGCTCCCCGGCGTCGACGGCTTCGAGGTCTGCCGGACACTGCGCGCCCACTCGAAGGTGCCGATCGTGATGCTCACCGCGCGCGACGAGGAGCCCGACCGCGTTGCCGGCCTCGAGCTCGGCGCCGACGACTACGTCTCGAAGCCGTTCTCGCCGCGCGAGCTCTCCGCCCGGATCAAGGCGATCCTCCGCCGCGCCGAGCAGCGCTCGGACGACGAGGTCCTGACCGCGCGGGACGTCGTCCTGCGCCGCGACTCGCGCGAGGTGACCGTCGGCGGTGACGCCGTCGAGCTGACGACGAAGGAGTTCGACCTCCTCGCCTGCTTCCTCGAGCATCCCGGCATCGTCCTCTCGCGCGAGCGGTTGCTCGACCTCGTCTGGGGGATGACGTACCCGGGCGGCACCCGCACGGTCGACGTGCACGTCGCGCAGCTCCGCCGCAAGCTGGGCAACCCGGAGTCGATCCGCACCGTTCGCGGATCCGGCTACAAGCTCGTCGCCGCGTAACCTGTTCGGCATGACGAGCCTGCGCACGAGGCTCTTCCAGGCGATCGCCGTGATCGTCGTGCTCAGCGTCGGGCTGACGCTCGGGCTCGGACTGCTGCTGACGCGCCGCGCCGTCGACCGCGCCACGCTGCAGGACGTCGTCCACCAGGCGGCGCTCATCGCCGAGCGCGAGCGCGTCGCCATCTCGCCGTTCACGTACCTGAAGCCGCTGCGGCCCTACCTGCACAAGCAGCACGAGATCTACCGCACGACGCCGGCGGGCCTTCCGGACTCGGCCCGGCAGGCGCTGCGCACGCGAAAGGCGGCGCAGGGCTCGGTGACGATGAACGGGACGCCGTACTTCTTCGCGGCCGAGCCGGTCGAGCCGGGGCATCCGTTCGTCCTGCTGCGGCCGAAGAGCACGACGAGCTCGCAATGGACACCGTTCGTCTGGGCGATCCTCATCAGCGCCCTCGCCGGCGCCGGCCTTGCAGGCGCGGCCGCGTTCCTGCTCGCGCGGCGCATCGCCCGTCCCGTGCACCGTGTCGCCGAGGCGGCGCGCACGCTCGCGCGCGGCACGCACCCGGAGCCGGTCCCCGCCGAGGGCGCCGCCGAGCTTGCGACCCTCGCGGTCGCGTTCAACGACCTCGCCGAGCAGCTGGCCCGCGCCCGGGAGGCGGAGCGCTCGTTCCTGCTCTCGGTCAGCCACGAGCTGAAGACTCCGCTCACCGCCATCCGCGGCTGGGCGGAGGCGCTCGGGGAAGGCGCCGTCGACGCGCACGACGCAGCCGAGACCGTCGCCGCCGAGTCGGCGCGCCTCGAGCGGCTCGTGCGCGACCTGCTGGATCTCGCGCGCATGAACCGCACCGACTTCAGCGTCCATCCGAGCGACGTCGACCTCGCCGAGGTCGCAGCCGACGCCGTGCGCCGCTACCAGCAGCAGGCGGCCGCGTTCGGGGTCGAGCTGTCGGCGGTCTCCGACGGGGCGGCGCCCGCGGTCGCGGACGCGGACCGCGCGCTGCAGGTCGTCTCGAACCTCGTCGAGAACGCACTGCGGCTCACCCCGCGCGGCGGCGAGGTGCGCGTCGTCACCGCGCCGGGCCTTCTCCGCGTCGAGGACACGGGCCCGGGGTTGCGGCCGGAGGAGCGCACGCGCGCGTTCGAGCGCTTCTACCTGCACGAGCGATATGGCCGCGAGCGGCCGGTCGGCACCGGCCTCGGGCTCGCGATCGTGAAGGAGCTGACCGAGGCGATGGGCGGGCGCGTCGAGGTCGCGAGCGAGCCGGACCGGCTCACGTCGTTCACCGTCCGGCTGCCCGTGCCGGTGTCGGACACCGTGCTCGTGTGATCGACGTCGAGCAGGCGCGCCGGACCATCCAAGGCCGCGTCCACCGGACGCCGACCTTCTCCTCGGCGACGCTGGGCGTGCACCTGAAAGCGGAGCTCTTCCAGAAGACGGGATCCTTCAAGGCGCGCGGCGCGCTCAACCGCGTCGCCGCGCTGACGCCGGAGGAGCGCCGCCGCGGCGTCGTCACCTGGTCGGCCGGGAACCACGCGCAGGCAGTGGCGTGGGCGGCGGCGCAGTACGACGTCGACTGCCTCGTCTCGATGTGGGACGGCGCCAACCCGTTGAAGGTCGAGGCGACCCGCGGCTACGGCGCGACCGTCGATCTGTCGTCGCCGAACCCGTCGGTCGCGTACGAGCGCGCGCGAGAGACGGACCGTGTCTTCGTCCACCCGCACGACGATCCGTGGGTCATCGCCGGCCACGGCACGCTCGCGCTCGAGATCCTCGAGGACGTGCCCGACGTCGCGACCGTCGTCGTCGGCGTCGGGGGTGGCGGCCTCGTCTCCGGCATCGTCACAGCCCTCGCAGGCCGAGCGAGGATCGTCGCCGTCGAGCCGGAGCAGTCGCAGGCCTTCCGGGCCGGCCTCGAGGCGGGACACAGCGTCCCGGTCGAGTCGAACACGATCGCCGACGGGCTCGCGCCCCCGTTCGCGGGAGAGCTCGCCCTCCAGATCTGCCGCGGCAATGTCGATAGCGTCCTCGTGAGCGAAGCGGAGATCGCGGACGGCATGCGGTTCCTCTACGCCCGCGCGAAGCTCGCCTGCGAGCCCGCGGGGGCGGCCGCCGCGGCGGCCGTGCTGGCGGGAAAAGTCGATCTCGCGGGCCCGACTGTGGTCATCGTCTCGGGCGGGAACGCGGTAGCCGAGCAGGCCGCTGCTATCCTGGGTGCACGATGAAAGCCGGTATCCATCCCGATTACGTGCTCGCGACGGTGACGTGCTCCTGCGGGAACACGTTCCAGGTCCATTCGACCAAGCCGGAGCTGCACGTCGAGATCTGCTCCCAGTGCCATCCCTTCTACACGGGCAAGCAGAAGCTCGTGGACACCGGTGGACGGGTCGAGCGCTTCCAGCGCCGGCTCGAGCGCGCCGAGCGCGCCCAGCGGTCGAAGTAGCCACCGAATGACTGTCGGCGGACAGGCCGTCCTCGAGGGCGTGATGATGCGCAGCCCCGGGAATTGGGCCGTCGCCGTCCGCACGCCGGCGGGTTCGATCGCGCAGGTGACCCGGCCGATCGACTCGGCGATGGCGCGCCACTGGGCACTCCGTCTCCCCGTCGTCCGCGGCGTCATCGCGCTCGGCGAGTCGCTCGCCATCGGCTTCCGCGCGCTCGCGATCTCCGCGAACTACGCGGCGCAGGAGGAGGGTGCTGATCCGGCCGAGGCGGAGAAGGAGCTCTCGCGCGGCGCGCTCATCTTCGCGTTCGCGATCGCGATCGGCTTCGCCGTCGCGCTCTTCAAAGTGACGCCGGGCCTCATCACCGAGGCGCTGCCGATCAAGAGCGGCGGCTGGTTCGTCATCGTCGAGGGCCTCATCCGCGTGAGCATCTTCATCGCGTACCTCTCGCTCATCTCGCTGCTGCCGGACCTCCGGCGCGTCTTCCAGTACCACGGCGCCGAGCACAAGGCGATCAACGCATACGAGGCCGGCGCCGACCTCGAGCCCGAGACGGTGCAGCGCTTCTCGCTCATCCATCCCCGCTGCGGAACGGCGTTCCTCCTCTGGGTGATGGTGATCGCGGTGTTCGTGTTCGCGTTCTTCGGCCGGCCGGCCTGGTACTGGCTGATCGTCGAGCGCATCGCGCTGCTGCCGTTCATCGCCGGGCTCGCGTACGAGCTCATCCGATTCGCCGGCAAGCATCAGAATCGCGTCGTGATGACGATCCTCGCGCCGGGGCTGTGGTTGCAGCGGCTGACGACGCGCGAGCCGTCGCTCGACCAGCTCGAGGTCTCCATCCGCGCGCTCAGCGAAGTGCTGCAGCTCGAGGGCACGCGCTCGGGCGAGTCTCGCGTCGAGGTGATGGCGTAGTGGCGACCGACCGCAGCGCAGAGGTGACGTGGAAGGGCAGCCTCCTCGAAGGATCCGGCACGATCGACTCGTCGACGAGCGGCGCCATCGGCGGGGAGAGCATCAGCTGGAAGGCGCGGGCGACGGACGAGAACGGCGGCAGCACGAGCCCCGAGGAGCTGATCGCCGCCGCACACGCCGCCTGCTTCTCGATGGCGCTGTCGTCGGGCCTCGCGAAGCAGGATCACCCGGCCGACGAGCTGCACACGACGGCCACGGTCACGTTCCAGCCCGGCGAGGGAATCACGAAGATCGCACTGGCCGTCACCGGGTCGGTTCCCGGGATCGACGCGGACGCGTTCCAGGCGGCCGCCGAGACGGCGAAGGCGAACTGCCCGGTCTCGAAGGCGCTCGCGGGCGTCCCCGAGATCACGCTCGACGCGACGCTC
>DASXLN010000251.1:0-10329 GCA_036496165.1 Gaiellaceae bacterium
GCACCGGCGGCCACGCCTACGGCTCCGTGTATCCAGGTCCGATCGGCGCGATCCTCACGCCCCAACTCATCGGCATCGAGAACGCATCGTCCCTTCCGTTCGCGTCCAGCCTCTGCGGCGCCTGCTACGAGGTTTGTCCCGTCAAGATCGACATCCCCGGCGTGCTGCTCCACCTTCGCGCCCGTGCAGTCTCCGCGAAGGCAAGCCGAACGGAGCGAGCCGGAATGCGGCTCGTCGGCTGGGTCTTTTCCGGCCGCAGGCGTTTCGCCATCGCGCAGCGCCTCGCGCGGCTCATGCAGCCGTTCGCGCTCCGGCTCGGTCCGCTGGACGCGTGGATGCGCACACGCGACCTGAAACCGATGCCCGAGCAGACGTTCCGCGAATGGTGGCGAAGACGATGAGCGCGGCTCGGGACGAGATTCTCCGCCGAATTCGAGCGGTCTCACGCACTCCCGCGGCGCCGGCAGCACGGACGTATCGCAGCGCCGGCAGGCTGTCCGCGAACGAACGCCTTGCGCTCTTCCACGAACGCGTGTCGGACTACCGAGCCGACGTTCGCCTCGTCGAGTTCCTCGACATGGCGAAAACGATCGAAGCCGTCTGTGCGGAACACGACGCCCGTCGACTCGGAATCGCGTATGGATTGCCGGCCGACTGGCGGCCCGAGGGGCTCGACCTCGTGGAGGGCGACGACCTTGCCCCACCATCCCTCGACGCGCTCGACGGCGTCGTCACCGGCTGCACCGTTGCGATCGCCGAGACCGGCACCATCGTGCTGAGCGCCGCACCGGCAGACGGAAGCCGCGCGCTCACGCTCGTTCCCGACCTGCACATCTGTGTTGTCGGCGAAACTCAGATCGTCGAACTCGTGCCCGAGGCGATTGAACTCCTCCACGGCGTTGTCGCGAGCGAGCGCCGCCCACTTACGTTCGTCTCCGGACCCTCTGCCACCTCCGACAT
The DNA here is from genome assembly GCA_036496165.1 of Gaiellaceae bacterium. Classification (GTDB taxonomy): domain Bacteria; phylum Actinomycetota; class Thermoleophilia; order Gaiellales; family Gaiellaceae; genus Palsa-739. Next base: position 961 of record DASXLN010000251.1, read on the forward strand.
CGAGCTCAGCCGCGTCGAGGGCGTGCACGGTCCGCGGACACTCGTCGTCATCATCGTCAAGGAGACCGCATGACCCAGCGAACTGCCTTCGTCCTTCATGTTCGCCCGGACAGGGTCGACGACTACGTCGCCGCCCACGGGCACGTATGGCCGGAAATGCTCGAGGCGCTCAGCGACGCAGGCATCCGCAACTACTCCATCTTCCGCGACGGCAGCCAGGTCTTCGGCTACTTCGAAGCCGACGACCTCGAAGCCGCAGCGACCTACCTCGCCCGTCAGCCAGTTTCCGCGCAGTGGCAAGACTCGATGGCCGACTTCCTCGAAGAGCGCGTCCCCGACGCCGGGCCGCCGCCACTCGAACAGATCTTTCGACTCGACTGACCGGCCGGTGGTAGCACCGCACCAATTCCGGTTCCTATCCAGAAACGGAACTTGCCCATTTACAGGGTTTTATATGGGCGGTACTGGGCTCGAACCAGTGACCCCCAGCTTGTCGAGCTGGTGCTCTCCCAACTGAGCTAACCGCCCCGGGTCGCCGGGCAGTGTAGCCGGTCGGCTAGCCGCCCAGGAACTTGCGCGGGTCGACGGCGACCCCGTTCTGGCGCACCTCGAAGTGGAGATGCGTGCCCGTGCAGTAGCCGGTACAGCCGGCGATGCCGAGCAGTTCGCCGCGCTTGACCGTCTCGCCCGGGTGCACCTTGTACGACGACAGGTGCGCGTACAGCGTCACGACGTCGGGCGTCACCTGCACGAGGACGATGTTCCCGTAGCCTTCGAATTCGGTCACGTAGCCGACTGAGACGACCTTGCCCGTCGCGGCCGCGCGGACGTCGAGCGAGCGCAGCATCCCGATGTCGAGCCCGTGGTGGTAGCTCGTGAACGGCGTCGTGACCGTTCCCGACGCAGGCCAGGCGAAGTCGAGCGTCTGCGCCCGGGTCTCGTGGCGCGCGGCGGCGACGTGCCGGGTGCGGGCATGCGATGCCTCGCCCACCGGCCTCGCGCCCGCCGGCGCCGCGACGGCGCAAGCGGCGGCGCATGCCACCACGACCTGGATTGTCCGCCTCCCCATCGGAAGGTCGGGACCCTAGCCCACCCCTTGCCCGACCCGGCAACGAGACGCCCCGGAAACGGCTAGATCAAGCCGTTCTTCCTTGCCCTTGACAAATTCTTAAAAGATCTCGGGACACCAGGGCAACGGCTGCCAACCGAACAAGGCGTCGGCGCGCGCAACTGCGCCCTCCACACGCTCCTCCAGCCGCAGCCCGTCGCGGAGCTCCGCAAACGAGACTGCGCCGAGATACGCGGACCCGAGCGCGTCGACGTCGAGGGCGATCTCGGCCTCGTCCTCGGTTCGCTCCGCCCCGCCACCCTCGAGCTTCCAGCGCCCCTCGTTCCACGGACAAGTCGCGTCGCGCACCTCGAACACGACGCGCCCGTCGCCTCTGTACTCCCTACCCGAGAGCGCCGCGCCGACGTCGACGAGGCGCACCCAAAGCGAGTCTCCGCGCGTGAAGCGCGCGCGCCGCGGATTCGCAAGGAGGAAGAAGAGTGGATGGTCGGGCGGGATGAGTACAGCCCTGATCGTCGCCATCCAGTCGATGTCGAGGAGGAAGCGCCAGATCTCGGCCGTCGCCTGCGGCGTCGCTCCGACCGCCTCCACCACCTCGAGCTTCGCGTTCGAGATCATCCCTTCGAAGTTGGGAGCGGTCTTGTAGATCGCATACCCCTGCACCGAGCCGTCGAGATCGAGCGCGACGAGCCGCTTCGGGGTCGCCTTCTGCTCGTCCGGCGTCCGCAGCACGCGCTCGCGCCACCACGACTCCGACCGGGAGAGAACGCCGGGCCGCTGCGCGCGAAGCGCATCCCAGACCGCCGGAAACTGCGCCGCCGCCTCGTCCACCGTCACCGAGCGGACGCGGCCGCGCCGCTCGAACGGGCGCGCGTACGCGCTGCGGTCGCGCGGGATGTTCACCTCACCGCACCACGCCGCCAGGCCGTAGCCGAAGCGGCCGTAGATCGTCTCCTCCGACGCCCACAGCGCCGCGATCGGCTCGCCGCGCTCGTGCACATCGGCGAGCTGTGCGCGCATCATCTCCCGCAGGATGCCGCGCCGCCGATGCGTCGGATAGACGGCTACGACGGTCACGCCCGCACACGGGATCGATCCGCCCGGAACGGTGAAGTCGAACGTGAACGCGCCGGCGCCGCCGACGACCTCGCCGTCATCGAAGGCGGCGTGCATCCGGTCCAGCCCGACCCACTCGACCCAGCGGCCGACCATGTCCTCGTCCGGCGGCGCATTGAAGTACTGCCAGATGGCGTTGAGCGCACCGTTGAACTCCGCGCGGTCGCGGCAAGCTCGGACCTCGATCGTCGCCTCTGAGCTCTCGACGGTCACGGCCCTCAACCTATACACGCGCCGTGCATCGTAGGGTGAGCACGTGCCCGAGCGCTGGACCCGCGCCGTCCTCCGCCTGCGGATCCCGATCCTTCTCTGCTGGATCGCGGTCGTCGTCGTCGGGATCTTCGGCGCCCTCCGCCTGAGCGCGCTCCTCGCGACGTCGTTCGCCGTGCCGGGGACCGACTCCGAGCGCGCCCGCACGATCCTCGCGCAGGACTTTCACGAGCGGACGGACGGCGTCTTCACCGTCGTCTTCTACGGCCGCAGCGAGCGGAACCGGCTGCAGGCGCGGCTCGCCGCCGCCGCGCATGCGGTGCCGACTGGCCACGTCGGGCAGATCCTCTCGGCGGGCAACGTCGACTGGGCCGAGATCCAGACGACGCTCGACCTCCAGCACGCGAAGCGGTACACGAGCGCCGTCCGCAACGCGCTCGCGGGGTCGCCGCGCGCCTACGTCAGCGGCCAGCCCGCGATCCAGCACGACCTCGACCCGATCCTCTCGTCCGACCTGCGCCGCGGCGAGTCGATCGCGCTGCCGGTCGCGCTCTCCGTGCTCGTCGCCGTGCTCGGCGTCTCGTTCGCCGTCCTCGTCCCGTTCGCGGTCGCGGCCGGGACGATCGGGCTGACGCTCGCGCTCGTCTACGCGATCGCGCACGCGATGCTGATGGTGAGCTACGTCACCAACCTCGTCGCGCTCATCGGCGTCGGCCTCGCGGTCGACTACTCCCTGCTCGTCGTCTCGCGCTTCCGCGAGGAGCTCGCGCACACGGACTCTGTCGACGACGCGATCGTCAAGACGATGGCGACCGCCGGGCGGGCGGCGATGGTGTCCGGCGCGAGCGTCGCCGTTGGCCTCGCAGTCCTCGTCGCGATGCCGGTGCCGTTCATCCGGTCGCTCGGCATCGGCGGGCTCCTCGTCCCCCTCGCCGCCATTGCCGCGACCGCGACGCTGCAGCCGGCGCTGCTCTCGTTCCTCGGCAGGCGCGGTGCGTCGTACCGGCGTCTCGGGCTGCCCCTCCCGGTGCTGCCCGGCCGCATGGACGTCGACACCGGCGTCTGGGCCCGGCTCGCCCGCACGATCATGCGCCGTCCGCGGCGCGTGCTCGCGCTCGCGGCCGCGGTCCTCGTCGCCGCCGCCGTCCCGGCTGCGTTCCTCCACGTCACGCCCGGCTCGCTCGAGGCGCTGCCGCAGTCACCCGACTCGGTGCGCGCGCTCACGCTGCTCCGCGGCGCCGTCGGCGCCGGCGCGATCTCGCCGACCGAGATCGTCGTCGACGGAGGACGACCCGGCGCTGCGCGAACGCCCGCGGTCCACGGCGCCGTGCTCCGGCTCGCGCACGCGCTGACACAGGACCCGGAGGTGTTCCTCGTCGCGATCGGGCGCACTGCGCCGTACGTCGACGCGACCGGCCGCTACGCGCGGCTCGTCGTCACCGGACGGCACGAGTACGGCGACCCCCTCGAGCAGCGCTTCGTGCGGCGCCTGCGGCGGACGCTCGTTCCTGCCGCGCGCTTCCCCGCGGACGCGCGCGTCTATGCCGGCGGCGGGCCCGCGCAGGGCGTCGACTACCTCTCGCGCGCGTACGGGCTCTTCCCGTGGCTCGTGCTCGGCGTGCTCGCGCTCACGTACCTCATCCTCCTGCGCGGGTTTCGGTCGGTCGTACTGCCGCTCAAGGCAGTCGTTCTCAACCTCCTCTCGGTCGCGGCCGTGTACGGGTTGCTCGTCGTCGTCTTCCGCTGGGGCGTCGGCGCCGACGTGTTCGGGCTCTACCGCGTCCCCGCCGTCGAGGGCTGGATCCCGATCTTCCTCTTCGCGATGCTCTTCGGCCTCTCGATGGACTACGAGGTCTTCCTCGTCACGCGCATGCGCGAGTCGTGGGACGACGTCGCCGACAACACGCGCGCCGTCGCGCACGGGCTCGAGAGAACCGGCCGCGTCGTCACCGCTGCGGCGATCATCATGATCGCCGCGTTCTCGGGGTTCGCCGTCGGCCACGTCGCCGGCCTGCAGGAGTTCGGGATCGGCCTCGCACTCGCCGTGCTGATCGACGCGACCGTCGTGCGCGCGCTTCTCGTCCCGTCGCTCATGGCCATCTTCGGCCGCTGGAACTGGTGGCTACCAGGAAGGAGGGGCTCCCGGTCCTAGCGAGCCCCTCCCGTTGGTTGTCCTCGCTACTTGACGATCGTGATCGCCAGCCGCATCGCAGGCAGCCGGTAGCCGAGCGCGAGCCCGGGTGTGTCCTGCGCATATGTCAGGACGGGCACCATGCCGTACGGCGTGTTCGGATACGACGGCTGCTGCGTGTACAGCAGCGGGTACATGTCGATCAGGTGCGTGCCGGGACCGCCGGTGGCGACGAGGTTCATCACCGTGTCGCCGTTGCTGTTGAACCCGCACCCGTAGCCGACGTAGCTGTTGTCGTAGTCGACGGCGATCGTGTTGTCGAGCTGCGTCCAGCCGAGGCCCTTGAGGTGGACGGTGAAATGCTGGCCCTCCTTCAGCACGAGCGAGGAGACGCCCTTGCCGAAGATGCTGCGCTTCACGTAGTACGGGACCTGGGCCATGATCTTGCCGCCCTGGAGCAGCTGGATCACATGCCAGCCGCCGAGCCCGTCGGGAACGGTGACCGGGGTCGCGAGCGAGCCGTCGACCCTCGCCGTCGCGTTGCCGAGCGGCACCTGGATGAAGCTCCAGCACGTGCCGGTGCAGTTGACGCGGTTCCCGACGACCGTCGCCCACTCCATGTCGACCGGCGCGTTCGGTGTGAGGCCGCCCGCGGTCAGCGTCGTCTTGGAGTCGACGAATCCAGTCGTGGAGGACAGGCTCGCGTTCGCGGAGCCGCTCGCGCCCGCCGCTGCGAGCTGCAGCGTCGTCTTCGCGTCGAGCGTCGGCGCAACGTCCGCCGGCCAGTCGACCCGCGCCTTCGGGCGGCCGATGTCCTTCGTCACGTCGAACTTGAAGGTGTAACCGGTGCCCCACGGGATCGGCGACTGCTGGATGTTCAGGTACTTGAAGGTGATCGCGTCCGCGGCCTCGACCGTGTGTGACCCCACCGGGCCGGCCGCGCGGATGTGTGCGACGGCGACGCCACGCGTCCAGTTCGCCATCATGGCGCCGACGTAGTGGTTGTCGTACAGGAGCGATGCGCCGCCCTCGTAGAGCGACGAGCCGAGACCGGTGTACGTGACGGTGATCATCGTCCCGATCGGGCCCGACTTCGGGCTGATGCTGGCCGTGCGGGATATGAGGAAACCGCCCTTCGCCACCTGCACGCCGTCGACGACGGCGTAGAGGTCATGGATGCCGCCGAAGTCACGCGGCGCCTTGAGCTTCGCGACGAGGTTGCCGTTCGCGTCGGTCTGCGCCTGTGCGAGCACGACCTGCACCTTCGTGGCCGAGCGGCCGAGGTAGTCGACCGAGTCGGGCCGCGCGTCGACGACCCACGTGACGTTGGCGGTGCCCCAGACGATCGAGACGTTCTTGTTCGCCGGGAGGCCGCCGCCCGTGAGCGTGAACGACGTCCCCGCAGGTGCGTCATCCGGCTTTGCCGTGAGCGTCGACATCGTCGGCGACGGCGTCGCAGCCGGTGCGATCGGCCCCGGCAGGGGCGCCACGCCGGGAACGGCGGGGCTCACGAGTGGTGTCGAGCTCGCGGCTGCGGCTGCCGGCAGGAGCAACGCCCCTGCCAGCACCGCCAACGCCGCCAGCTTCGTGTTGGTCTTCATGGTTGCGACTCCTTGTCAGACCTACGGGATGACGTTGATCGAGTAGTCGTACGAGGCCGTCTTGCCGCTCTCGAGTGTGTAGACGACGTGGATCGTGGTCGCCCCGAGCGGATACGTCTGGGGGATGACCCAGGCGTTCGCCCAGAAATAGAGCGCGCCGTGTGCGCCGTAGTTCAGCGTCACGTCGGGCACACCCGGGATCGAGAAGTGCGCCGAGGCGACGTTGTCGTTGGAGAGGACGTTCGTGGTGCTGAGATCCGTGCCCCACGCGCGGACGACGACCTGCTCGCCCCGCTTGAACACGTTCGCAAGCGAGCAGCCGACCGGCCGCTTCGCGATACCGACGGGGCCGGTGCCGTTGACGGTGTCGACATACAACGACGCGTTGAGCGTCCCCGAGCCGGCAGCAGCGTCACCGGTGGTCGCGCCCGGCGTGTACGCCGCCGGGGCGGTGGCGGACACGGTCAGCGCCGCCGTCGCCGACGGCATCTGCACGAACTGGCCCTTGAAGACCTTGCCGGTCTTGTCCTGGACCTTGATGAAGATCGTGAACGGCACGCCGCCCGCGTAGCTCGACGGGACCGTCCACATGCCGCTCCACGGAAGCCCGCTCGAGGCTCCGGGTGCCGACGCGCCGTACGCGAGCTTCACGCTCGGCTGGCCGGGGATCGCGACGTAGAAGTACTTGACGAGCTTCGGATCGACGACCTTGTGCGACTTCGGGTCGACCGCGTATGCGCGGAACACGACCGACGAGCCGGGCGTGAACCAGCTGGAGAGCGACCCGCCCGTCGTCACCGTCTGGCCGGCGACGAAGACTTGCTTCACCGTGGGCGACGGGAACGGGACGGGGGCAGTGGCCGCGGTCGCCGTCGTCGTCGCCGCCAGCGCGACCGCGACGAGGGCGCCGAGGATCGAGATTCGCTTCATGGTTCCTCCGTTACTTGAGGGCGCCGGTGACCTTGACCTGGAAGGTCCCGTCGTCCCGGCTGTAGGTGCCGATGGCCTTAAGCGTCCCCGTCTTCTTCGCGAGCTTTCCTGTGGCGCTCGTGACCGTGAGGTACGCCTTGACGGTGAAGTTGTGGCCGCCCTCGTCGCCGCAACCGCTGGCTCCGGGGCTTGCCTTGAAGTTGACGGCGCCGCCGGCGCCGGAGAGCGTCCCGGTCCCGCCGAACGGCACGCACGGCTGCTGGCTCGAGTCGCCGGTCCCGGACGCCATGAGCGAGCCGGAGCCGATGAGCGTGCCGCTGCCGTTGCCCTTCGAGGTGATCGTGACGGTGCTGCCGTTGACGAGCGTCGAGGCCTGGCCGGAGTACGTGCCGACGAATGCGACGGCGGCCTTCTTCGGCTTGGGCTTCTTCGCCGCGGCGGCGTCGCTGACGAGTGCGACCGCGAGCGCCGAAACGGCGAGAACGACGAGGAGATTCCGTGTAGTGCGCACAGTGGTGGTCCTTTCGGTCGACTCCACCCTGGGGGTATGTGCGCATGGTCGTCCGCCCCTGGCTCCGCTCCATCAGGGCGGTCGCGGCACCTCGCTACGGGGAACTACGCGGACTTTGTGACAGTCAAAGCTTCTCGAGCGGCGCGTAGTCGAGCATGAGCCGGCGCTCGGAGCCGTCGCCCGCGAAGCGGACCACCGCGACCCCGCCCGCCTCGAGGCGGAGCACGACGCCCTCGCCGAGCGTGCCGTGCCGGACGGAGTCGCCGGCGGAGAGCTGCGGGACGTTCTCTCTCGTCGGGACGGCGCTCTGCCGCGGTGAGCCGTAGTCGGACCACGATGCAGGCCGCAGCCGCTCGCGCTCGACGTGCTGCTCCGGCAGCTCGTCGAGGAAGCGCGACGGGAGGTTGTACGAGCGGCCGCCGTAGAGCATGCGCGACGACGCGTGCAGCAGCGTCAGCCGCTCCATCGCACGCGTCATGCCGACGTACATCAACCGGCGCTCCTCCTCGACGCCGTGCTCCTCGATCGAGCGCGAGTGCGGGAAGATCCCCTCCTCGAGGCCGATGAGGTAGACGGCCTTGAACTCGAGCCCCTTGGCGTTGTGCAGCGTCATGAGCGTCACGACCGATCCCTCGCCGCGGATCGCGTCCTGGTCCGAGTAGAGCGATACCTCCTGCAGGAAGGAGGAGAGATTCGGCTCGGTGTTCGACTCCTGCCACTCGCGCGCGAGCGACACGAGCTCCTGGAGGTTCTCGACGCGTCCCTGCGCCTCGATCGTACGCTCGGCCGCGAGCGACTCGATGTAGCCCGACCGCTCGAGCACGCGCTCGATCAGCTCCGGCACCTCGAGCTCGAGCGCGCCCGACATGCACGACTCGATCATCGTGCGGAACGCGCGCACCGCCTTCTGCGGCGCCGCGCCGACACCGGCCTCGTCTGCGAACTCGGTCGCCTCCCAGAGCGAGATGCCCTGCGCATCTGCATAGGCCTGGAGGCGCGCGAGCGTCGAGTCGCCGATGCCGCGGCGCGGCTTGTTCGCGATCCGGACGAGCGAGACGGCGTCGTACGGGTTGTCGATCACCTGGAGATAGGCGACGAGGTCCTTCACCTCGGCACGCTCGTAGAAGCGCGGACCGCCGATCACCTGGTAGGCGACGCCCTGGCGGACGAGCACGTCCTCGAGCACGCGGCTCTGCGCGTTCGTGCGATAGAAGACGGCGATCTCGTTGCCGGAGTAGCCCTCCTCGACGAGCAGCGCGATCTCGGCCGCGACGTAGCGAGCCTCGGCGTGCTCGTCCTCGACCTCGATGACGCGGACGGGCTCGCCGTCGCCGAGGTCGGACCAGAGATTCTTCTCCTTGCGCTCGCGGTTGTGGCGGATGACGGCGTTGGCGGCCTCGAGGATCGAGTTCGTCGAGCGGTAGTTCTGCTCGAGCGCGATCGTGCGCGCGCCCGGGAAGTCCTGCTCGAACTCGAGGACGTTGCGAATGTCGGCGCCGCGGAAGCCGTACACCGACTGATCGGGGTCGCCGACCGCGAACACGTTCTCGTGTTTCTCGGCCAGCAACTGCAGCAGCCGGTACTGCGCATGGTTCGTGTCCTGGTACTCGTCGACGAGGACGTACCGGAAGGCCTTCTGCCACTTCTCCTTCGCCTCGGGAAATCGCTCGAGCACGTCGACGGTGAGGTAGAGCATGTCGTCGAAGTCGACGGCGTTCGACGAGAACAGCCGCTGTTGGTACAGCTCGTACACGTCGGCGACGGTCTGGTCGTAGAAGCTCGAGACGCGGCTCGCGTACTC
>DASXLN010000252.1:0-5679 GCA_036496165.1 Gaiellaceae bacterium
CTCGCCGACGAGCGCATTCCAGTCGGGGCTGACGTCGTACCAGCCCCACCACGTCGACTGCACCGGCAGGTCGGCGAGCACGGGCAGCCGCCGCGCCGCTGCCTCGGCCACCAGCTCGAGCGACCGTTCGCGCCCGCCGAAGGCGAGGCCCGGCCCCTCGCGGTGGAAGTAGAAGCCCGTGCCGAAGTCGATCGTCAGCGGCAACCGCTCCGGCAGGCCGCCGTCCTGCGGCGTGAACCACATGTGACGGGCCTCGCCCTCGACCGGCAGTTCGACGCCTGCAAGCGCTCCCACCTCCTTGGACCACACGCCCGCACAGCACACGACGGCCTCGGTACCGATGCGGCCGTGCGAGGTCTCGACCGCCTCGATCCTGCCGGCGTGCACGTCGATGCCGGTCGCTTCGCATCCCTGGAGCACCGTCGCGCCCGACTCGCGGGCGTAGTGCTGCACGACCGCCTCGGGCGTCGCGGTGCCGTCGCTCGGACTGAAGGTCGCCGCGACGATGCCGTCGAGCGACAGTTGCGGGACGATCTCCTGTGCATCGGCGGGTGTCAGCTCCCGCGACGGGACGCCGAGCGCCTGCTGGAGCTCGAGGGCGCGGCGGAACCCGGCGAGGTCCTCGGCGCGGTCGAGGAGGAAGAGATAGCCGTGGCGGCGGAACGCGATCTCGTCCGCCATCGCCTCGAACTCGGCGAGCGAGCGGAGCGCGATGCGCACGTTGAGCTCGTCCGCGAACTGGGCCCGGATGCCCCCCGCCGACTTGCTCGTCGAGCCCGACGCGAGCGCGTCGCGCTCGACGAGGACGACGTCGTCGACGCCGAGGCGCCGGAGGTGGAAAGCGGTGGCGGCGCCGAGGGCGCCGCCACCGATCACGACGACGTCAGCGGACCTTGCCGTACAGCTTCCCGAAGCCGACCCAGTCTCCGGTCGCCCCGCCGGCCCACTTGGTCAGGATCTCCTGCTCGGTCGGGAAGTTGTCCTTCGCCGACGTGTTGAGCGTGATCCCGGGATAGAGGAACGGGTCCTTCACGTTGGTCATGCTCTTCAGCGCCTTCATCAGTCCGGCCCGCGTCGGGGTCTTGCCCGCGTGCTGGAGCGCATAGACGAACGTCCAGGCCGCACCGAGGCCGTAGGGGACGTTCGCATCGCCGGCGTTCATGCTGGGAACGAGCGACGGCGCATAGGTCGAGATGATCGACTTCATCAGCGCCGTGCCGGGCAGGCTCGCCTGACCCTGGTTGAGCGCGTCGATGAGGTAGCCCGTCGAGATGACGCCGTCGACGTTCGCCCCGTTCTGCGCTGCGATGTGCAGGAAGAGCGGGTTCGCCGAGACGTTCCCGAGGAACGTCGTCGGGGTCCAGCCGACCTTCGTCGCGGTCACGAGCGCCGTGATCGCCTGGCTCGGCAGGGCGAAGATCACGAATGTGTCCGCACCCGCCGACTTGAGCGCGAGGATCTGCTGCACGAGGCTCGTCTGCGTCGGATCGTAGGACTGCGACGCGACGATCTGGCTCTTCTTCGCCCCGAGACCGACGCGGAGCCCGGCGAAGTAGTTCTTGCCGAACGCGTCGTTCTGGTAGAGCACGCCGACCTTTGCGTTCGGTGAGGTCGTGGCGATGTACTTGCCGTAGACCTTGCCCTCACCGGGGTAGTCCGGCTGATAGCCGATCGTCCACGGGTACTTCTTCGCCGAGAAGCCCCAGTAGGAGTCGCCGGTGGCGATGAGCACCTGCGGCACCTTGTGGTCGTTCAGGTACTTCCAGATCGACAGGTTCGGAGCCGTCCCGAGGCTGCCGAAGTCGGCGAAGACGCCGGTCTGCTCGACGAGCTGCTGCGTGAGCGGCACCGTCTTCGACGGGTCGTACGCGTCGTCGAGGATCGAGAAGTCGATCTTGCGGCCGTTGACGCCGCCGTGGGCGTTGACGTACGCGAAGTACGCCGCCTCCGCAGCGGGAATGACCTTGTAGAGCGACGCCACCCCGGTGAGCGGGAAGGTGCCGCCGATCTTGATCGTCGTTGCCGTGACGCCCGGGTCGGCGCGATGTGCGCCGGGTGCGGCCGTTGCCGCAGCCGACGCGACCAGCGCCAGGCCTGCGAGAACCGCCACGAATCTGACCTTCCTACCCATCAACCCTCCTAGCCGACGGTTGGCTTGCGAATACCGAGTATGACGCCCTTGGATCCGATTTGATAGACAGAATTGAACGGTCAGTCAAGTCCTCGCCCACCGCCGGCGGAGCCGGGGAACGAGGCCTGCGACCCCGGTGGGGAGCAGGATCATGACGGCGATGACGAAGAGCCCGAAGACCACGTCCTGGCCGTGGGTCGAGCCGATCAGGGGCGCCGAGGCCGAGATCGTCGGCAGGAGCGCGATGAACGCCGCCCCGAGGAGGACGCCCCAGAGCGAGCCGAGCCCGGCGACGGCGGCACCGACGAGGATCTTCAGCGACAGGGTCACGGAGAACTCGTTCGGCTGGGCGAATCCGTTCGTCGCGAGGACGAAGAGGGAGCCCGCGACGCCCGCGAGGGCCGCGGAGACCCCGAACGCGAGCGTCTTGTAGATCGCGAGCGTCACGCCCGAGGACGTCGCCGCGATCTCGCTGTCGCGGAGCGCCCGGAACGCACGGCCCGTCCTCCCGCGCAGGAGGAGCCACGTGAACACGAACGCGATCGCGGCTGCCGACCACGACACGCCGTACAACCACGTGTTCGTCACGATCTTGTTCGCCGAGATGCCGGCGCTGCCGCCCGTGAAGGTCGAGAACTTCAGCGGCAGCTGTGGGACGGACACGGCGAGCGCGAAGGTGGCCAGGGCCAAGTAGACGCCGGAGAGCCGCAGCGCGGGCAGGCCGAGAAGGACGCCGCACACGAACGTGATCGCGAACGCGAGCGGGAGCGTCGCGATGAGATTCGTGTGGTGGTAGTGGGACATGATCGCGGTCGTGTATCCGCCGATCGCCATGAACGCGCTGTGCCCGATCGAGATCTGGCCCGTGTACCCGACGAGCACGTTGAGCCCGAGGATGGCGATGAGATAGAGGGCGACCTGGGCCGCGATGCCGCGGTGGTAGTTGCTGAGCGCGAACGGCAGCAGGGCGAAGAAGATCGCGCAGGCCGCGACCGCTGTGTATGCGGGGACGTTGCGTCTCATACCTTGCGCACCGATCGGTGGCCGAAGAGCCCGGTGGGCTTGATCAGCAGGACGACCAGCAGAGCCGCGAACGCGACCGGCAGCTGCAGGACGGATCCGACGAAGCCCCAGTACTGGCCGATGAGGTTCAGGAACACGCCGAGCGCGACGCCGCCGACGACCGCTCCGCCGGGGCTCTCGAGGCCGCCGAGGACGGCGGCGGCGAACGCATACAGGAGGACAGGCTGCATCAGCGTCGGCGACAGGACGTACTGCGAGGGCTCGGTCATGAGGCCGGCGACGGCGCCGAGGACGGCCGCGAGCCCCCAGCCCACCGCGAGGAGCGCGTTCGTGCGGACGCCGACGAGCCGCGCGGCTGCCGGACGGAGCGCACCGGCGCGCATGCCGAGGCCGACCTTCGTGAACCGGAAGAACGCCCACAGCGCGAGCACGCAGACGAGCACGATGACGATCGTGCCGACCTGCTGGCGCGCGATCGGGACGCTGCCGAGGTGGTAGACCGAATTGCCGAACGGCGCCTGCATGAAGCGCTGGCTCGCGCTCCATTTCCACTCGACGAGCCCGTCGATGAGGATGAAGAGGCCGACGGTGACGATGACGACGGCGATCACGGAGCGGTGCTGCACGGGCCGGATGACGACCTGCTGCACGACGACGCCGAAGACGAACGCGATCGCGAGCGTGGCGAAGAAGGCCGCCCAGTACGAGAGGCCCCATTGCATGAGCTGATAGGCGAAGTACACGCACGCCATCGCCATCTCGCCCTGCGCGAAGTTGATCACCTCGGTCGCGCGGTAGATGAGGACGAGTGCAAGCGCGAGGCTGCCGTACACGATCCCGGAGGCGACGCCCTGGACCGTGAGCTGTGCGAAGAGCGTGCTCATCGACGAACCGACCGCGAGGAAGATGCATGCGGCGAGCAGCACCAGCAGCACGGGGCTCGCCGGAAGTCGTCGCTGCGGGATCGGGAGTCTGCGCGCGAGCTCGACCATCAGTAGCCCAGGTAGCTCCGGCGGACGGACTCGTGCTGCTGCAGGTCGGCGCTCGGGCCGGAGAGCGCGACGCGACCGACCTCGAGGACGTACGCGGTCTGCGCGAGCTGCAGCGCGATGTGCGCGTTCTGCTCGACGACGAGGACGGTGACTCCCTCGTTCTCGTTCAGCTCCTTGATGATCCGGAAGACCTCGGTGACGAGAAGCGGCGCGAGGCCGAGCGACGGCTCGTCGAGCAGCAGGAGGCGCGGGCGCTGCATGAATGCCCGCGCGAGCGCGAGCATTTGCTGCTCGCCGCCGCTGAGCGTGCCGGCTTGCTGGTACTTGCGCTCCTCGAGCCAGGGGAAGTACGTCCCGACGCGGGCGAAGTCGTCCTTGAGGTTGCCGCGGCGCGTGTACGCGCCGAGCCGGAGGTTCTCCCACACCGTCAGCTCCGCGAACGTGCCGCGCCCCTCGGGCACGTGAGCGACTCCGAGCCGCGCAACCGACTCGGGGGCGCCGCGGAGGAGCGTCCCGGCGAAGCGCACCTCGCCGTCGCGGTCGACGGTGTGCGAGATGGCGCGCAACGTCGTCGTCTTCCCGGCGCCGTTCGCGCCGAGGACGGCGACGATCGCGCCGTCGGCGACTTCGAGCGAGACGCCGTGCAGCGCCTTCACGGGGCCGTAGCGCGCGTGCACGTCGTGCAGCTCGAGCAGCGCCGTCACGCCGCGCCCTCGAGCTCGCCGCCGAGGTAGGCCTCGATCACCTTCGGGTCGCGCTGCACGTCGGCGGGGACGCCGCTCGCGATCGTCCGCCCGAAATTGAGGACGTGCACGTGGTCGGACACCCGCATGACGAGGTTCATGTGGTGCTCGACGAGCAGCACGGTGAGCTTCAGCTCGTCGCGGAGGCGGCGAAGGAACGTCGCCAGCTCCTCGACCTCCTCGTGGTTGAGCCCGCCTGCCGGCTCGTCGAGGAGCAGCAGCCGCGGCTGCGAGACGAGCGCGCGCGCGAGCTCGATCCGCTTGAGCATCCCGAACGGGAGGCCGGCGGCAGGACGATGTGCAACCGACGCGACGCCGACGTAGTCGATCGTCTCGAGCGCACGCTTGCGGACGCTCGCCTCGCGCTCGAAGAGCGAGGTCGTGTGCGCGCCGACGAGGACGTTCTCGAGCACGGTCATCGTCGGGAAGAGCTCGACGTTCTGGAACGTGCGCGTGATGCCGAGCCGGATGACGCGGCTCGGCGGGGTGTGGAGGATCGAGCGGCCGTCGAAGAGGACGTCGCCCGACTCGAGACGGTAGAGGCGCGTGATCGCGTTGAACGCCGTCGTCTTCCCGGCGCCGTTCGGCCCGATCAGCCCAAAGATCGTCCCTTCCTCGGCCTCGAAGGAGACGTCGTCGAGTGCGACGATGCCGCCGAAGCGCAGCGATACCTCTTGCAACGACAGGAGAGCCAACGCCGCGCGATCCTACGTTCTTCGCTCGCGGGCGTCGAGATACTCCCGCCAGAGGTGCTCCATCGTCGTTTCGCGCGGTGCGCCGACATGCGCCG
>DASXLN010000253.1:0-4225 GCA_036496165.1 Gaiellaceae bacterium
GACGAGCCGCGGGTCTTCCGGCCTCGTAAGGCGCGCATCGTCGATGCGAGCCGACGTGATCCGCTTGCCCTCGATCACGGCCGCGAGGCGGCCGCGCTCGGTCTCGACCTCTGGGAGCTCAGGCACTCAGCGTCTTGAGGACGACCGGAACGGCTTGCGGCGCGTCGTCGCCGATCGCGTACGCGTCGCGGACGGTCGCCGCCGCCTCGTCGGCGCCGGCCTCGTCGCGCGCATGGATCTCCGCGAGCGGCTCGCCCTCCTCGACGGCGTCGCCACGCTTCTTCTTGCAGACGATGCCGACGGCGTGGTCGATCTCCTCGTCCTTCGTGCGCCTGCCCGCGCCGAGGTGGAGTGCAGCCATGCCGACCGGCAGCGCCGCGAGGCGGTGCACGAACCCGTCGCGCGGCGCGAAGATCTCGCGGATGAAGGGCGCCTTCGGCAGCAGCGACTCATCCGGGTCGCCGCCCTGCGCGCGGATCCACCGCTCGTACGCCTCGACCGCCGAGCCGTCCGCGATCGCCGCGTGCACGCGCCGCTTCGCCTCCACCCCGTCGACGCCGAGGTCGGAGAGCTCGAGCAGGTGCGCCGATGCATCGACGACGAGCTGTGTCAGGTCGTCCGGCCCCTCGCCGCGGATCGTCGCGAGCGCCTCGCGCACTTCGAGGGCGTTGCCGACCGCGTGCCCGAGCGGCTGATCCATGTCCGTCAGCTCGCAGACGACGTCGCGACCTGCGTGCCGGCCGAGCGCGATCATCGCCTCGGCGAGCACCTCCGCGTCCGCAACGGTCTTCATGAACGCGCCGTCGCCGACCTTGACGTCGAGGACGATCGCGTCGGCGCCGGAGGCGATCTTCTTCGACATGATGCTCGCAGCGATCAGCGAGACGTTGTCGACGGTCGCCGTGACGTCGCGTAGGCCGTAGAGCTTCTTGTCGGCCGGCACGAGGTTCGCCGACTGCCCGACGACGGCGATGCCGACGTCGCGGACCTGGGCGACGAACTCGTCGGTCGACAGCTCGACGCGGTAGCCGGGGATGGACTCGAGCTTGTCGAGCGTCCCGCCCGTGTGCCCGAGGCCGCGCCCGCTCATCTTCCCGAACGGGACGCCGCACGCCGCAACGACCGGGCCGACGGCGAGCGTCGCCTTGTCCCCGACGCCGCCGGTCGAGTGCTTGTCGACGACGCGCCGGCCGATCGCTGCGTGCAGGTCGATCTGCTCGCCGCTGCGCACCATCGCGTCGGTGAGCGCGAACGTCTCGCGGCTCGAGAGCCCCCGGAAGTACACCGCCATGAGGAATGCGGCGAGCTGGTAGTCCGGAGCGTCGCCGAGGACCAGCTCGTCGATCTCCTCCGCCGACAGCTCCTCGCCGTCGCGCTTGCGCTGGATGATCTCGGCGATCGTCATTTCGTGGCGACGAAGATGGTCATGTGCCGCGTCACAGCGAGCGGCTCGTCGAACGCCGGCACGCTTTCCGCGAGATGCGCATGGCCGATCGAGTTCTCGACGTACTCGCGCACTGCCTCGTATGTGAACTGCATCTCGCCGATGATGTCGCGCCGCTCGACCGTGGAAAAGTGGCGCCGCAGCGGCTCCTCGCCGTTCTCGGAGAAGAACCGGACCGACTCCGAGCGCCGGTCACGCCCGACGAGGTCCCACAGCTCGCGCATGTTCTCGATGCTGTTCGTCGCGGCGACGAGCCTCCCGCCCGGGCGAAGGACGCGAGCGAGCTCCGCAAGCGCACGATCGAGATCCGGAACGTGGTAGAGCATCCAGGCGGCGACGGCGCAGTCGAACGAGCCATCCGCGAACGGCAGCTCCTGCGCGTCGCCCACGCGCGCGTCGACGCCGAGCTCGCGGGCGAGCTCGACCATGCGCGGCGAGACGTCGATCGCCACCACCTCGGCTCCGATCTCCGCCTGCACGCGAGCAGCGAAATCGCCCGGCCCGCTGCCGACTTCGAGGTATCGGCGCGGTGCAATCTCGGCTACAGCAGCGAAGAGCGCGTCGAGCGCGCTGGGGCCTGTCGAATGCGCGAACGCTGCCCGCCGCTTGAGGAACCTCGCCTCCGTCGCGTACTCCTGACGGACGACGTCGGGGTCGTCGAGCCTCAAGGCGTGAGGATCGGCTGGCCCGGGATGCCGCGGCCGGGCGACTTCCCGCCGAGCCATGCGTTCACCGTCGCGCCGACGTCGGCGAACTCGCCTTCGTGGGTCGTCCCCGCCGCGTTGTGGCCCGCGACGTACGCAAGCAGCATCGCGTGCTCGCGCGAGTGATCCGTCGACGGCGTCGTCGGGTCGCAGCCGTGGTCGGAGGTGACGATGAGAAGGTCGTCGGGCCGGAGCGCCTCGAGCAGGTCGGGGAGCCGGCGGTCGAAGTCCTGCAGGGAGCGGTGGAAGTTCACAGGGTCGTTGCGGTGGCCCCAGAGCATGTCGGTCTCGACGAGGTTGACAAAGACGAAGCCGTCTTCCAGCTCCTGCAGCAGCTTCTCGGTGACCTGGATGCCTTCGGTGTTCGACTTCGTCGGATTCGACTCGTCGATGTCCTGGCCGGCGAAGATGTCGCCGATCTTGCCGACGCCGTGCACCTTCATGCCCGCGTCGCGGACGAGCGACAGGTAGTTCGGACGCCGCGGCACGAGCGAGAAGTCGTGGCGATTCGGCGTGCGCGTGTAGTTGCCCGGCTCGCCGATGAACGGCCGCGCGATCACGCGCCCGACCGCGTGCTTGCCGGTGAGGATCTCGCGCGCATCCCTGCACGCCTCGTACAGCTCCTCGAGCGGCACGGTCTCCTCGTGCGCCGCGATCTGAAAGACGGAGTCGGCGGACGTGTAGACGATCCACTTGCCGGTCTTCTGGTGCTCCTCGCCGAGCTCCTGGATGATCTCGGTGCCCGACGCCGGCTTGTTCCCGAGGACGCCGCGCGCGGTCTTGTGCATGAACGGGTCGATGACGTCGTGCGGGAAGCCGTGCGGATACGTCGGGAAGGCCTGGGGCGTCATGACCCCCATCAGCTCCCAGTGGCCCGTCGTCGTGTCCTTGCCCTTGGAGCGCTCGAGCAGCCTGCCCGCGACCGCAGGTGCGCCGGGCTGCGGCGGGCAGCCTTCGAGCGGCTCGACGTTGCCGAGGCCGAGTGCCTCCATGTTCGGCAGGTCGAGGCCGCCGACGGCCTTCGCGACGTTGCCGAGCGTGTCGGATCCCTCGTCGCCGTACTGCGGGGCGTCCGGCAGGGCACCGGCACCGACGGCATCGAGGACGATCACGCACGCTCGTGGCATGGGGCTATTCTAGGAGTGCGATGCGGGACGCCCTCGGCCTAGTCATCTTTGTCGTCTTTTGCGGCGCGATCATCGGCGCGGCCGCCGGGATCACGTGGCTCGTGGTGCGGCTCTCGCCGCCCAAGAAGCCCGAAACGACCCCGAAGACCTAAACGGCCAGCGCGAGCGCGTCTTCGAGGGGCGTGTACTCGAGCCCGTGCGCCTCGGCGACCGGCTCGTACGTGATCTTTCCCTCGAGGACGTTGACGCCGAGCGCGAGCGCCTTGTCGCGTGCGACAGCGGCGGCCAGCCCATGGTCGGCGATCGCCTCGACGTACGGGAGGGTCGCGTTCGTCAACGCCTTCGTCGAGCTGACCGGCACGCCGCCGGGCATGTTCGCGACGCAGTAGTGCGTGACGCCGTCGACGTCGAAGACGGGATCGGTGTGCGTCGTCGCGTGTGACGTCTCGAAGCAGCCGCCCTGGTCGATCGCGACGTCGACGATCACCGAGCCCTGCTTCATCTCCTTCAGCATCTCGCGCGTCACGAGCTTCGGCGCCCGCGCGCCGGGGACGAGGACAGCACCGATGACGACGTCGGCCTCCCTGATCGACGACTCGATCTGGAGCGTCGACGACATGAGCGTGCTGACGCGGCCGGACAGGATCTCGTCGAGATAGCGCATCCGGTCGATCGACTTGTCGAGGATCGTCACGTGCGCGCCTAGACCGATGGCGATGACCGCGGCGTTGTAGCCGACGACGCCGCCGCCGAGCACGAGCACGCGGCCCGGAGCGACGCCGGGGACGCCGCCGAGCAGCACGCCGCGGCCTCCGAGCGGCTTCTCGAGGAAGTACGCGCCGGCCTGCGGCGCGAGTCGTCCTGCGATCTCGCTCATCGGCGCGAGCAGCGGCAGCCGGCGGTCGGACGTCTCGACCGTCTCGTATGCGACCGCCCGGACTCCGCTCTCG
>DASXLN010000254.1:0-11240 GCA_036496165.1 Gaiellaceae bacterium
CTCCTCGACGGCCGGGCCGAGAGTGAGCGCGCTCGATGCGACGAGCGTGCGGATGTCTTCGAGATATCCGTCGAGATCGGCGAACTGCCGCTCAAGGTAGGAGAAGCTAACGCGCAACCGCCGTCGCCTCTCCGCGTGCACTGGCGAAGCTCCGAACGCCGGCGATGACGTGCTCGCGTTGTTCCTGTGTGAGGCCCTGGTAGACGGGCAGGCTGAGGATGCGCTGCGCCTGCCGTTCGGCGACCGGGAAGTCGCCCTCGCCGTATCCGAGGGCCCGGCCGACCGACTGCAGGTGGATCGGAACGGGATAGTGGATCGCGGTCCCGATGCCAAGCCCTTTGAGGTGGTCGCGAAGCCGGTCGCGCTGCTCGGTTTGCATCACGTACGTGTGATACACGGCCCGCTCCTCCGGCCCTTCGCCGGGGACGATGACACCGGGAACGTCGTCGAGCCCTTCGTGGTAGGCGGCGGCATTCGCGCGTCGCGCCTCCGTCCACGCGTCCACGTGGGGCAGCTTCACCAGCATCATCGCCGCTTGGAGCGTGTCGAGGCGAGAGTTGGTGCTCCACAGCACGGCGTCGTCTCGAGAGACGAGCCCGATGTTCCGCAGCAGACGAAGCCGTTGCGCGAGACTCTCGTCGTTCGTCGTCAGCACGCCCGCGTCTCCCGCAGCACCCAGGGTCTTCAGCGGGTGCAAGCTGAAGCAGCCGATGTCGCCGAAGGATCCGACGCGGCGGCCTCCGAGCTCTGCGAGCACCGCTTGCGCGCAGTCCTCGACGATCGCAAGCCCATGGCGCCGACATACGTCGACGATCCTGTCCATCGCCGCCGGGCGCCCCGTGAGGTGCACAGGAAGCACCGCACGCGTCTGCGGCGTGACAGCCGCGGCGATCCCATCCGGATCGAGATTCATGTCGTCGCCGACGTCGACGAAGACAGGACGCGCGCCCACGACTGCGATGGCCGATGCCGTTGCGACGAAGGAGTTCGGCGCCGTGATCACCTCGTCGCCAGGCCCTACCTCGAGCGCACGGAGTGCGAGGACGATTGCGTCCGTGCCGGAGGCGACCCCGACGGCAAAGCGCGTTCCGCCGAGATCGGCGAATCGTGCCTCGAACTCCTCGACCTCCGGCCCCAGGATGAATTGGCCGTGATCGAGCACGCGTCCGACGGCGTCGAGCAGCTCTTGCCTGAGCGGGGCGTATTGACCGACAAGGTCGACGTACGGGACTTCGAGCTCAGGCATCAGAACGGCCCCGTGAACGTGCTGTCGGGTACGTCGAGATGGTGCGGCGGTGGATCCAGCAGCGCCAGAAGCGGCTCGGCGTCCGTTTCGACGACCTCCGCGACCGCACGCACGAGATCGGGGACCCGGGGATAGCTGAACTGCGCCAGCGCCGGCGTCGTCGGCACCGGTGTCTCGACGGTCCCCAGTCTGCGTGGAGCAGCGCGCAGGGCGCCGTGTGCCTCCTCGGAAACCCTCGCGACGAGCTCGGCGCCGAAGCCGGACGAGCGCCAGCTGGTATCTGCGACCACGAGCCGACCTGTACTTCGAACGGAATCGATGATGCCGCTCGCATCCAATGGTCGAAGAGTCGTCACGGCGAGAACGTCGGCCTCCACTCCGCCGCGGGCGAGTACGTCGGCGGCGCGCAGGGCCTCCACCGCCATGTACGACGTCGCGGCGATCGTGACATCCGCACCCTCGCGGAGCCGGCGCACCGGCCCGATCGGCGTCACGTAATGGCCTTCCGGCACCACGCCGTGGAGTTGATGAAGCCAGCGGTGCTCGATGAAGATCACCGGGTCGTCGTCTTCGATGGCCGCGAGCATCAAACCCTTGGCGTCGTACGGCGTGACCGGCATCACGACCTTGAGACCCGGGATGTGTGCGAACCACGACTGCAGGCTCTGCGAATGTTGCGGCCCCTGGCCCCAGCCGCGGCCGACGATGAGACGGATGACGATCGGGACACTGTGCTCTCCGCCGAATGCGTACCGCCACTTCGCCGCCTGGTTGACGATCTGCTCTATGGCGAGCGTCGCGAAGTCGATGCGCTGATGCACCATCACCGGGCGCATGCCGACAAGAGCCGAACCGATCGCGATGCCGGTCATCCCGTTCTCTGCCGTCGGCATGTCGAGGACTCGGTGCGAGCCGAACCGGTCGACCAGACCGCTCGTCGTACCGAAGATCCCCTTCGGGTCAGGCACGCCGAGCCCCAACAAATAGACGCGCTCATCAGCTGCCAGCGCGAGGTCGAGCGCCTCGTGCAGCGCCTCGTTGAACTTGAGCTGTCTCGCTGCGGGAGCCTCAGCCGGCATACACGTCCGCGTAGAGCTCATCGGGCTCCGGGAACGGGCTCTCCTTCGCGAAGCGGACCGCCTTGTCGATCTCCGCTTCGATCTCGGCCGTCAGCGACGTCAACGCGTCGACCTGCAGATCGCCTCGGTCGAGGAGTCGAGCCTTGAACGTCTCGACCGGGCAGCGCGTCCGCCACTCCTCGAACTCCTCCGGCGTCCTATATCCCAGATCATTGTCGTAGAAGGGTCCGCAGTGCTCGCGCCACCGATAGGTGTCGAGCTGGATCAACGTCGGGCCGCCCCCTCCCCGCGCTGTGGCCACCGCGTCACGTGCGAGCTCGTAGACCGCCTCGACGTCGTTTCCGTCTCCGCGGGCCGCGGCGACGCCGTTGGCGACGGCGACTGCCGGGATGTCTCGGTCGGGTGGCTGCCGCACGGCGAGCGAGGAGTACACGGAATACAGGTTGTTCTCGCAGACGAACACGACCGGAAGGTTCTTCAAGGCCGCGAACACGAGGCTCTCCTGAAAAACGCCTTCCTCCGTCGCACCTTCGCCGAAGAACACGGCCGTGACACGCGGGGCATTGGTGAACGTTCCGCCGAAGGCGGCTCCCACCGCGATCGGCAGGGTCGAGCCGACGATCGGAACGGCGCCGAGGAAACCGACGGAAACGTCGATGAGGTGCATCGAGCCGCCCTTTCCCCTGCAGCAGCCCGTCGCCTTCCCGTAAAGCTCGGCCATGAACCGGCCGAGGTCGCCGCCCTTCGCGAGATAGTGGCCGTGCGACCGATGCGACCCGAACGCATAGTCGTTCGGCTCAAGCGCGGCGCACACGCCGACCGCCGTCGCCTCTTGGCCGATGCAAAGATGGACGGGACAGCGCATTTCCTGTTCGCTGTAGAGGTCGGCGATTCGCTCCTCCACGAGCCTGATGCGCAGCATGTCGCGGTACATCGTCTTCGCCTCGACGGCGGACACGGCGATCGCGGTCAACGAAGCTCGACCTCCTGCATTCGTCGCACGTTGTAGTACCTCGAGTCCTCCATCGCCGCTTCCACCTTGCCGGCGTCGAACGCGGTCACGAGATCCCGAACGGCGTCCTCGATTGTCCGACGAGGCTCGAAGCCGAGCTCGCGCCGTATTCGCTCGGACGAGATCTGGTACGAGCGCATGTCATCAGTAGGCGTCTTGGCGATCTCGACATCGGGACCCAGCACGCGGCGTACGATGCCGGCGATCTCCTCGACCGCATGATTCTCATATCCTGCGTTGAGAACTCGGCTGTCGATGCGAGAATCCGGAAGCTCGAGCGTGAGCGCGTAAAGGTCGGCCATGTCGTCGATGTGTATGTTCGGCCGAAGCTGCGGACCACCGAAGACCTTGATCACCCGGTTGTGGTACACGTGATTGGTAAGGATGTTCACCGTGAGATCGAGCCGCAGCCGTGGAGACCACCCACAGACCGTCGCTGGGCGAAGGACGAGTGGCACGAAACGTGGTGATCGCTCGGCGAGAAGCACCTCCTCGCACATTGCTTTGTATTTCGAGTAATCGGTCAGGGGCTCGAGCTCCATGTCCTCGGTCACGTCCGGCACCGACTTCACCCCATACACGCTCGAGCTCGACGCGTAAACGAACCGGCCCACGCCCGAACGCTTCGCGATGCGCACCAGCGGCCCGAAGGCGTCGTAATTGATCGATCTCCCGAGACTCGGGTCGAGCTCGAAGCTGGGATCATTCGAGATGCACGCAAGATGGATGACAGCGTCACGATCTCCGAGCGCGCGCTCGAGCAGAGCTTCGTCGCGAATGTCTCCACGCACCTGCTTGAGGCGCGGGTCGCCGGCGACGGACTCGAGAACGTCGTCTCCATACATGTACAGGTCGAGAACCGTGACATCGTGGCCGGCGCGGAGCAGACGGGGCACGAGGACCGCGCCGACGTACCCTGCACCGCCTGTGACGAGGACGCGGCTCATGCGAGCAGCGCCTTGAGCTCGGACAGGAGTGGATCGAGCTCCACTGCCGATTTGTTGCCGACAATGCCTACAGCCAACGCTCCCACCGCGTTGCTCACGAGGCCGATGATCTCGGCCGGCGCACGGAGGGCGGCGAAAAGCGATGCAATCGATAGCACCGCGTCTCCGGCGCCTACCCGATCGACGACGGTCGAGGTGAAAGCCGGCACCTCGAAGTAGCCCGCGTCGCGATCGTAGACGACACACCCTCGCTGTCCCCGCGTGACGACGAGCGTCCGACAACTGATGCGCGAGACGACCTCCTCGACGATGGAGCGAATGTCACGGTGACGGCTGCGAACCTCCAGCCTGAGCTCGTGCTCCGAAACGCTCGCGAAATCGGCGCGGCGATATTTCGAGATCGTGTTGAAGCCGCGATTGTCGGCGTTCATCTGGGTATTCACCGCGAGAAACGGGGACTGCTCGCACAGGAGCTCGACGCTCCGCTCCCTCAGCATGCCGTGTCCATAGTCAGCGACCACGACGGCATCGACCTCCGCGAGCTCGCGTTCCAAGAGACCACACAGCGTTTCCTCCTCTTCGGCCAGGTGCGCGCTGTCGTGACCGTCCATGACGTAGACCTCGAAAAGCTTCTGGAGTGGATAGATCTCGACGAACCGACGCTTCACGATCGTGGGAGCATCGCGGAGATAGACCGGCTCGAGCGCCACGGTGCCGCGAAGGGCGGAGCGGATGAAGGCTTCGTGCGAGTCGCGCGAACCGAGGTACGTGTTGACCGTCACGTCGCGTGCGACCACTCCGATCTGGTTTGCAACCGCGAGGATCCCTCCGGCGAAGCGGTCTCTCGAGACGTACCGCGCTGCGAGCACGGGCTCCTTGCCGGACTTCCCGATCGACTCGCAGTATTCGTACTCGTCGATGATCGCCTCACCGACTGCAAGCACACGGAGCGCTCGAGCCCTCTCGAAATACCCGAGAACGTCATCGAGCGAGAATCGCGAGCGGAAGTGCTCGAGGTAGACGGAGAGCTCCTCGGATGCCTCGATCGACGCTGGCCGCATCAATGCGTCCGAACTGAAAGAGTCCGCGTAGCTCTTTCCGCCGGGCTCGCTCATGCGCGAGGGCTGAGGTAGCGGAACCAGTCCGCGGTTGCCGCTTCGATCGCCTGCGGATCCCATACGGGCGCGTCCCGCCAGGCGTCGATCGTCTCGAGGAGGTTCGCGACGCCCTGCTCGACGGTCACGCGCGGCTCCCATCCGAGCTCCCCTCGAATGCGAGATGTGTCCGCCAACGTGCAGTCGGGCTCGCCGGGTCGCCGGGGAAGATTCACGACGCCTGCATCGTTGCCGAGTAGCTCGACGATCCGGTTCACGCTCGTGGCGCGCCCGCTACCGACGTTGAAGACGACCCCGGAGACGTCGGACTCGGCCGCACAGACGCAGGCGTCGACGACATCCGTCACGTACGTGAAGTCTCGGGTCTGCTCGCCGTCTCCGACGACCGTGAACGGCCGGCCGGCGAGCTTCTGCGCCAGGAACACCCCGAAAACGGCGCCATACGTCCCGGAGGTCCGCGCCCGCGGCCCATAGACGTTGAAAAAACGCAGGGACATCGCGGGCAGCCCGTAGATCTTCGCCCAGTGCAAGACGTACTGCTCGCCGACGGCCTTAGTCAGCGCATAGGGGTACTCCGGCCGGAGCTCGGCGTCCTCCGGGGTCGGGTACCTATCGGGTATGCCATAGCAGGACGACGATGCCGCATAAACAAAGCGCGTCACACCCGCCGCCCGCGACGCTTCCAGAACCGAGACCGTGCCGTCGACATTGGACCGGTGGTAGTCGATCGGACGCTGGATCGACGGAACGATGTCGGCGAGGGCGGCGAGGTGGAACACCCAGTCAGCGCCTTCGATGCGGCGGGCCACCTCGGCGGCGTCTGTCACGTCGACCTTGTGCACGGCCAGACTCGGATGGCCCTGGCACGAAGCGAGATTCTCCGGACGCCCGGTCGAGAAGTCGTCGATGACGGCGACGTGGTGCCCGTCTCCGAGCAGCCGCTCGACCAGATGGCTGCCGATGAAGCCTGCGCCTCCGGTCACGACGCAGTGGGCAGACATGAGCCTCGTCACGGCGCGAGTCTAGCGGCGTCGAAAACGACGCCTTCGGGTGGGGTCTCTCGGTGGCGACAGCTACCCTCGCGCGGTGACCGCGATCCTTGGCCTGAACGCCTATCACGGCGACGCTGCAGCGGCGTTGGTCGTCGACGGCGAACTGGTCGCCGCAGTCGAGGAAGAGCGGTTCAACCGGGTCAAGCACGTTGCCGGCTTCCCGGCCCTCGCGGCGGAATGGTGCCTCGCCGAAGGCGGGATCGAGCCTGCCGAGCTCGACCATCTGGCCGTCTCACGGGATCCACGTGCAAACGTGGGCCAGAAGCTGCTGCGGACGATCAGGCACGGAGCGAGCGCCCGCTACCTAAAGGCGCGACTCCAGAACGCCGCCAAGATTCGCGACGTCAAGACCGCGCTCGCCGACTCCCTCGGTCTCGAACATGATGCGCTGCGGGCGCAAGTGCACAACGTCGAGCACCATCAGGCGCACGTCGCGTCCGCCTTCTTCGTCTCCCCGTTCGACGAAGCCGCCGTCATGTCCGTCGACGGGTTCGGCGACTTCTGCTCGACGATGACCGCCGTTGGGCGCGGCAACTCGTTCCGCGTCATCGACCGCGTCCTCTTCCCGCATTCGCTCGGGATCTACTACGCCGCCATCACGCAGTGGCTCGGCTTCCCCAAATACGGCGACGAGGGAAAAGTGATGGGCCTCGCGCCGTACGGCGAACCATCTCGTCACCTGCGAACGATGCGCGACATCCTCCAAGAGAGCGGTGACCTTTTCGCGCTCAACCTCGACTACTTCACGCATGACAAAGAAGGCGTCGACATGACGTGGGACGAGGGCTCGCCGCGGATCGGCCGCATCTACTCCGACCAGGTGGTGGAGGCGTTCGGGCCTGCCCGCGAGTCGAGTACCGAGATCACGCAGCACCATCAGGACGTCGCCGCTGCGATGCAGAAACGGCTCGAGGAGATCTACCTCCACCTCGTCACGCGCCTCTACGAAAAGACCGGGATGTCCAACCTCTGCCTCGCCGGCGGCGTCGCGCTTAACGCGGTCGCCAACGGCCGCGTCCGGCCGGAGACGGCGTTCGACGGTCTCTACGTCCAGCCCGCCGCGGGCGACTCGGGCACCGCCGTCGGGGCCGCGTACTACGTCTGGAACCAGGAGCTTGGACGCCCGCGAAGCTTCGTCATGACGCATGCGTATACGGGCCCGGAGTACTCCGACGAGGACTTCGCCGCCGCGTTTCACACCGCCGGCCTCGAGGCCCACCGCCTCGACGACCACGCGCTATTCGAGACCGTTGCGAAACGCATCGCGGCGGGCGATGTCGTCGGCTGGTTCCAGGGGCGGATGGAGTTCGGACCACGCGCCCTCGGCCACCGCTCAATCGTCGCCGATCCGCGCCGTGCCGAGATGAAGGACGTCCTGAACGCGCGTATCAAACATCGGGAGCCGTTCCGGCCGTTCGCACCGTCGATCCTCGCCGAAGCGACGGGCGATTGGTTCGACCAGGACTACACCTCGCCCTTCATGGTGCTCGTCTACAAGACGAGGGCGGACAAGCGCGACAAGATCCCGGCCGTCAATCACGTGGACGACACGGGGCGCGTGCAGACGGTCGACAGGGAGGTGGAGCCCCGGTACTACCGACTGATCGAGGAGTTCGGCCGCCTGACGGACGTGCCCGTGTTGCTCAACACATCGTTCAACGAGAACGAGCCGATCGTGCGGACCCCCACGGAGGCCGTCGACACGTACCTGAAGACGCACATGGACGTGCTCGTGCTCGGCAATTACGTCGTCACACGCAACGGCAGCTCGTAGACCTCGAGCAGCTGCGTCGCCGCGGCTTCCTGCGAGTACTCGGCAGCGGCCTTGATGCGTGCCGCGCCTCCGAGCCGCTCCCGCTGCTCCCGATCCGCGAGGAGGCGCTCGATCGCCGACCGCAGCCGGGTGCGATCGACGAGCAGGCCGGTTGCGCCGTCGTCGACCGCGTCGATGAGACCGCCGACAGGCGTCGCGACGACAGGCCGCCCGTAGGCCATCGCCTCTCGCGCCACCATGCCATATCCCTCCCGCTGCGACGGGACGCAGACGAGCGCCGCGCGCTCGTAGTACGCGCCCAACTCGGTCGGAGGGACCGAGCCGACGCTCTCCCGCACGGCGATCGGTCCTGCTCCGACGATCACGCGAGGCAAGCCCTCCGTCGCAGCGAGAAAGTCCTCGATCCCCTTCTCGGCCGACAGCCGACCCACGTAGAGCACGTGCGGCGGCTCGGCCGGCTCTCCGACCGACTCGGGAATCGCAACCCCGGCCGGCACGACGCGCACCTCCTGCGCGCCGAGCGCCCGCGCCTCGTCGGCGAGGAACCGCGAGGCGCCGATCGCAAGCCGCGCCCGTCGCAGGATCCACCGCGCCGCCCAGGGAGCGCGACGCGCGAGCTCGACGTCCGTCCCCCACACCTGGACGACGTACGGCTTCGCCAGCGTCGCCGCAATAGCGCCGGCAAAGAGCCAATGCGCGTGCACGAGATCGGCGTCGCGGCGCGCGGCGCGCCGAAAGTTCCAGAAGAACGCCGGCAACATGAGGACGAGCCAGGGGCGCGCCTTGAGGTTGCCGACGATTCCGTGCCCGTACGCGATCCCGTAGTGGCGAAAGTCCGCCGGCGAAACCACCTCCACCTCGACCCCACGGGCGCGGACCGCTTGAACCGCGTCGGCCACGAAGCGCCCGGCCGGGTCGGCGGGGTCCCGCGGATACGACGTCGTGAGGACAAGGACCTTCACCGGGCGCGACTGTACTGACGACCGACCGCGGAGCATGCGAAACTCAGCTCTCGGTGTTGACGGACGTCCAGCACGAGCCCGAGACGGCGCTCGAGGCGGCATATCGCCCGCTGACCTCGTACTTCGACGGCTTCGCGCCCGTCGCGAGTCGCTGGCGGCGTCGAAATCGCGCGTACCACGACCTCCTCAGCCGGATCGCCCACTTCCACGTTCTGCCCAACTCCTCGGTGCTAGAGATCGGCTGCGGCACGGGCGACCTGCTCGCCGCCCTCCAACCGCGCCGCGGCGTCGGGGTCGATCTCAGTCCGGCCATGGTCGAGCTCGCACGCGAGCGGCATCAGGAGCTCGACCTCCGCGTCGGAGCCGGCGAGGAGCTCGACCTCGCGGAGACCTTCGACTACGTCATCCTCAGCGACCTCGTGCCCTACGTGCACGATCTCGTCACGCTCTTCGAGCGCGTATCTGCACACTCGCACGCGCGCACCCGCGTGATCGTCAACTCGTACAACTCCGTGTGGCGCCCCGTTCTCGCGGTCGCTGAATGGCTGGGGCTGAAGCCGTCCAAGCCGCTCCGCAATTGGGTCTCGCCTCAGGACGTGCGCAATCTGCTCGAGCTCGCCGGCCTGGAACAGGTCACGCTTTCGCGTCGGATCCTCATGCCGAAGGAAGTCCCGTTCCTCACCACGGCCCTCAACGGCGGACTCGCGAACCTCTGGCCGTTCAACCATCTCTGCCTGACGTGGTGGATAGTCGCCCGGCCGGTTGCAACGAACTCGACCGAGCAGTCGGTTTCGGTCGTGTGTCCGTGCCGCAACGAACAGGGCCACATCGCCGACCTCGTGCGCCGGTTGCCGAAGCTCGGTGACGACATGGAGATCGTCTTCGTCGAAGGGAACTCGACCGACGACACCCGCGGTGAGATCGAGCGGCAGATCGGGAGCCATCCCAACCGTGCCATGCGGCTCGTCGACCAGCCGGGAAAGGGGAAGGGCGACGCCGTCCGCGCCGGCTTCGCCGCTGCTCGCAACGACGTCCTCATCATCCTCGACGGCGACCTGAGCGTCCCGCCCGAGGACCTGCCGAAGTTCTATCGCGCTCTCGTCGACGGGCGCGGCGAGCTGATCAACGGCTCGCGCCTCGTGTACGACATCGAGCCAGGAGCGATGCGCTTCCTGAACATGCTCGGAAACCGGGTCTTCTCCCGCTGGTTCAAGGCGATCACCGGCCAGCACGTCAAGGACACGCTGTGTGGCACGAAGGCGCTCCTTCGCGACGACTACGAGCACATTGCGGCGGGCCGCTCGTACTTCGGCGACTTCGACCCGTTCGGCGACTTCGACCTGTTGTTCGGAAGCGCCCGGCTCGGCCTCAAGATCGTCGACCTTCCGGTCCGCTACCAGCCTCGGACGTACGGCGACACGAACATCAGCCGGTGGCGGCACGGGCTCCTTCTGCTGCGAATGACAGTCTTCGCCCTGTGGAAATTCCGAGTCGAGCCATACCGAGCCAGCGCAGCCTGAGCCGCGTCGCGCTCGCGCTGGCGCCGCTCGCTGTGGTGGCCGCGGCCGCCGTCGCTCTCGTCGCCGCGCAGCCCGTCACCGGGCCATGGTGGATCAACGCCGACGCCGACGCCACCTACTCCGCCTCGGCGCTCAACATCGTCTCCGGCGACCACAGCCGCTACTTCGACCATCCCGGGCTCCCCAACCAGGAGGTCCTCGCGATCACGTTCGGGGCCGTCTCCCTGGCCGACGGTGGCCCGACCCGCAAATGGGCGCAGGACGAGATGGTTCACCTCGACCGCGCGCGCCCGGTCTTCCGCGGGTGGGCAATTGCCTTCTTCATCGGCGGCGCGATGCTCGTCTACCTCCTGCTCAGCCGGCTCCTCGGCCACTGGACGTGGGGCCTTGCGGGCGGCCTGCTCTGGCTCGCACAACCCGACACGACCGACGCGATCCAGATCCGCCCCGACGTCCTCTTGTGCGCCGTGCTGCTCTCGACCGGCTACGTCGTCGTCCGCGCCTGGCAGCGGCAAAGCCCGGCCGCATTCGCC
>DASXLN010000255.1:0-6024 GCA_036496165.1 Gaiellaceae bacterium
GAGGTCGTCGTGGACTTCACGCGGCCCGACACGGCGCTCGAGAACGCCCTCGCGTGCGTGCGCGCAGGCGTGCACGTCGTGATCGGGACGACCGGATTCGATCCGGCTCCGCTGGAAGCTGCCCTCTCAGCCGCGGAGCGCCCCGCCGCCAACGTCGTGATCGCGCCGAACTTCGCGATCGGGGCGGTGCTGATGATGCGTTTCGCCGCCGAGGCGGCGAGGCACATGGCCAAGGCGGAGATCATCGAGCTGCACCACGACCAGAAGCTCGATGCCCCAAGCGGCACCGCCGCGCGAACCGCACGGCTGATGGCCGAAGCCTCCGGCGGGGAGGAGCCCCCGATCCACTCGGTGCGCCTGCCCGGGCTCGTCGCGCATCAGGAGGTGATCCTCGGAGACGTCGGCCAGACGCTCACGATCCGCCATGACACGATCAACCGCGAGTCCTTCATGCCGGGCGTGCTGCTCGCGGTGCGTCGCGTCCAGACGCTCGAGGAGCCGCTCGTCATCGGGCTCGACAGCCTGCTCTTCTAGCCGGCGACTCATACGTACGTCCGCGGGAGCGGCGGGTGGGCGAGTTCGAAGTAGCAGAATCGATGCAGGCGAGGGGCGAGCGGACGTCGAATCTCTACGGGACTGCTTGCTATCGCACAGAGGTGCGCGGAGATCCGCTGATGTCCAGAGTCGTAGGCCACCGGGACGAGTTGAACGCCGTTCTCGATCGGCTGCGCGTCGGGATCGAGCTCGAGGGCCGCTGCGATTACGGTGACGAGCCGAATGGGGGAGAGCCGTCGCGCAGGGCGGTGCATGCCCATTTCGAGGATCTCGGTGCGACGCTCGACGAGTGGGACGGCGAGGTCGATCGCGGACGATCCGCACCCGGCGCGCTGTGGCGGTGGATGGCCGATTCCGCGCGTGAACTCGGCGTGAGAGAACCGCCGTTCCTCGTCGGCTCGTTGATCGACCTCCTCGCGATCCTGACCGCCGACAGAGCTCGGCAGTGGCAGTTGGAGGTGCCTCGCGAGCTTCATTTCGAGGACTTCTCAGACCGCGTTGGTGGAGCTGTCCAGTCGAGCCTCTATCTAGAGGGCCAGATGGTTGCCCGTCTGCCGGGCGAGCCGGTGATCGACGCCGGCCGGGCGCTCAAGAGCGCCCGCGCGGCGATCCAGGAACTGTTCGATCAGGCCCAGGTCTGCCGGCCGGCGCGCGAGATCGGTGACGCCCGTGACGCGTTGCTGGCACTCAAGGAGGAGCTTCTGGACCGACTCGGTTCGGAGGCGGCGCTGGTCGGGATCCGCTTCGCGAGCGACTGCCCGCTCTGCGTTGGGCAGTCCGGCGAGGGAGCAGTCCTGGCACCGCGCCTGCAAACCTAGATGCCCGCCCGGCGCCCTTCTGATCGCGGGCGCGCGTGAGATACTGCACCCCATGAGCGGCCTCGGCACGATCCTCACGGCGATCATCACGCCGTTCGACGAGGCGGGAAAGGTCAACGACGAAGCTTTCGTGGCCCTGATGCGCCACCTGGCCGACAACGGCTCGGATGGGTTCGTCGTAGCGGGGACGACCGGCGAGGCCTCGACGCTGACCGACGAGGAGCAGCTGGGGCTGATCGCACTCGCTGTCGCCGAGCGTCCGCCCGGCACGACGATCGTCGCGGGCACCGGCACCAACGACACGCGCCAGGCGGTGCACCTGACCGAGCGCGCCACAGAGCTCGGCGCCGACGCGATGCTCTCGGTGACGCCGTACTACAACAGGCCCAGCCCGCTCGGCCTACGCCGCCACTACGAAGCCGTGGCCGCCGCCACCGACAAACCGGTACTGCTCTACAACATCCCCGCGCGCACCGGCACGAACGTCCCGCCGGACCTGCTCGCCGAGCTCGCCCTGATCGACGGCATCGAGGGCGTCAAGCAGGCGAACCCCGACGAGCTCCAGCAGATCGACGGCCTCGAGCTGTACGCCGGCGACGATGCGACGTTCGCGCGGGCGCTCGACATCGGCGGCGCGGGCGTGATCTCGGTCGCGAGCCACATCGTCGGCAACGAGATGCGTCGCATGGTCGACGAGCCGGCGAGCCGCGCAGAGATCGACTCCTCGCTGCAGGACGTCTACCGGACGCTGTTCCTCACGGCCAGCCCGACGTGCACGAAGGCGGCGTTGAACATGCTCGGGCACAACGCCGGCGGCCTGCGCCTCCCGCTCGTAGAGGCCACCGACGAGGAGGCGGAGGCCGTGCGGGCGATGCTGCAGCGACATGGCCTCGTCCCGGCCGCGCCCGCCCGGGCCACCGCGTGAGCTCACGGCTTCGTGTTCTCCCCCTCGGGGGACTCGGCGAGATAGGCAAGAACATGACGGTCGTCGAGCAGGACGACCGGATCGTCGTCGTCGACGTCGGGCTTCGCTTCCCCACTCCCGAGATGGTCGGAATCGACCTCGTGCTCCCCGACTTCTCCTACCTGCGCGAACGCGCCGAGGACATCGAGGCGATCGTCGTGACGCACGGCCACGAGGACCACCTGGGCGCGCTGCCGTGGGTGCTGCGCGAGCTCGGCAACGGCAGCCTTCCGCCGGTCTACGGCGGAGCGCTGACGATCGCGATGGCGCGCTCGAAGCTCGACGAGCACAAGCTGCGCGACGTCGAGCTGATCGACGTGGCGGCCGCCGAAGAGCTCGAGCTGGGTCCGTTCTCGCTCGAGCTCGTGCACATGACCCACTCGATCCCGGACGCGAGCGCCGTCGCGCTCGGCACCGAGCTCGGCACCGTGCTGATCACCGGCGACTACAAGTTCGACCAGACGCCGGTCGACGGGCCACCGGCCGACGTCTCGCGGCTGGCCGAGCTCGGGCGCGAAGGCGTGCTGCTGCTGTGCGGCGACTCGACGAACGTCGACCGCAGCGGCTTCTCGCCGTCGGAGTCGGTCGTCGGCCCGCACCTCGAGGAAGTCTTCTCGCGCTGCGAGGGCCGCATCGTCGTCACGAGCTTCGCGTCGAACATCCACCGCGTGCAGCAGGTCGTCGACGCCGCGCACGCGCTGGGGCGCAAGGTCGCGCTCGTGGGGCGCTCGATGCGCAAGAACGTCGGCATCGGCCGGTCGCTCGGCCACATCGAGGTCCCCGACGGCCTGCTCGTGGGGCCGCGCGAGATCAACGACTTCCCCGACGAGCGCGTCGTGATCATCTCGACCGGGTCGCAGGGCGAGCCGCTGTCGGCGCTCCGCAGGATGGCCCACCGCGACCATCCGCAGGTGGAGCTGAAGAGCGGCGACACGGTCGTCTTCTCGGCGACGCCGATCCCCGGCAACGAGCGCGCCGTCAACGAGACGATCGACCGCCTCTACCACATCGGATGCGACGTGATCACACCGGCCGACGCGCCGGTCCACGCCTCCGGACACGGCTACGCCGAGGAGGTGAAGCTGATGCTGAACCTCGTCAAGCCGCGCTTCGTGATGCCCTTCCACGGTGACTTCAAGCGTCTGCGGCTGCATGCCCAGCTCGCCGAGGCGGTCGGCGTGCCGCCGGAGGAGATCTTCCAGGGGGAGAACGGGCTGCCACTCGACATCGACGAGCGCGGGGCGCGCTTCGGCACGGCGGTGCAGTCGGGGATGATCTTCGTCGACGGCGTCGAGATCGGCGACATGGCCGACGTGGCGCTGCGCGACCGTCGCATGCTCTCCGCCGACGGCATCTTCATCGTCGTCGTGACGATCGCCGAACAGGACGGCAGCTCGGTGGCCGAGCCGGAGGTGATCTTCCGAGGCGTGCCGTTCATCGACGAGGCAGACGAGCTGCTGGAGGAGATCCGCACGACGGCCGACAAGTCGCTGCGACGCGCGGCGAAGGAGGAAATCCGCGAGGTCGACCTGCTGGGGCAGGTCCTGCACGACGATCTC
The DNA here is from genome assembly GCA_036496165.1 of Gaiellaceae bacterium. Classification (GTDB taxonomy): domain Bacteria; phylum Actinomycetota; class Thermoleophilia; order Gaiellales; family Gaiellaceae; genus Palsa-739. The sequence continues at coordinate 3,897 of DASXLN010000255.1, forward strand.
GCGAAGCTAGTCTACGACCGTCTGAAGCGACGGCCGATGGTCCTGCCCGTCGTCGTCGAGGTCTGAGCTCGCCGGCAGCTTCACGACGAAGCGCGCGCCGCGTCCCGCGCTCTGGTCGAGCGTCACGGTGCCGCCGTGCGACTGCGCGACGGCCTGCACGATCGCAAGGCCCAAGCCGAACGAGCCGCCGCGGTCGCCGGAGCCGCGGACGAAGCGCCGGAAGATGTTCGCTTCGAGCTCGGGCGGGACGCCCGGGCCCTCGTCCTCGACGACGAGCTCGGCGCTGCCGTCGCCGGCGATTCCGGTCGAGACGCGGATCACCGTGCCCGGAGGGGTATGGCGCAGCGCGTTCTCGATCAGGTTGATCGTCAGCCGATGCAGCTCGTCACGCGAGGCCTCGACCATCGCGGGGTGGACGTCGAGCGAGATCTCGTGCTCGCCGCTGACCGGACCGAGCTCGGCGGCCGCCTCGACGACGATCTGAGCGAGGTTGCAGCGTTCGCGCTGCACGACGCGCCCGACGTCCGTGCGTGCGAGCAGCAGCAGGTCGGCGACGAGCCGGCGCATGCGCTGTGAGGAGCGCAGGGCCGAGCGCGCGGCCTCGCCCTGATCGCCGCGCAGCGATTCGGCGAGCAGCTCGAGGTTGGCGAGCACGCTCGTCAGCGGCGTGCGCAGCTCGTGCGAGGCGTCGGCGACGAACTGCCGCTGGCGCGCGAGGATCGACTCGGTCTCCGAGCGTGCCGCGTCGAGCTCGCGAAGCATGCCCTCGAGCGTGCGCGCGAGTTCGGCGACCTCGTCGTCGGCCGCGGTGCGCGGGACGCCGCGCGAGGGGTCGCGCGTGCGGGCGATCTCGGCCGCGGTGCTGGTGAGTTCGGCGATCGGTTTCATCGCGCGCCGTGCGATCGCCATGCCGGCGAGCAGCGCGAAGGCGGTGCCCGCGAGCACGCCGAGCAGCAGGAACAGCTCGACCCGCTTGACCGTCGCCTCGGTGTCGGACACGCGACGCGCGTACTGCACGAACACCTGGCCGACCGGCACGCCGTTTTCGGTGACCGCGACCGGCCGGCTGATGACGCGGTAGCCGCGCACCGTCTGGGCGTATTCCTGCGGCTGCCCGAACGGGGGCGCTTTCGCGGGTTCCTGTGCGATCACGTTGCCGCCGCTGGCGAAGACGCGCACGACGACGTGTTCGGAGGACGAGGCGAAATAGGCGAGTTCGGGGCGGATCGTGATCACGCGACGCAGCGGGTCGACGCTGATTTTCAGCTGCGAGTGCAGTTGCTCGCCCTTCTCGGTCACCTGCCGGTTGAAGTCCGCGCGGATCCGATGAACCGTCAGCGACCCGATCGCCACGGCGAACGCGCAGAGGATCACGAACGTCAGCAGCGCCGAGACGCCGGCGAGCCGCGTGCGGATCGGCAGCCTGTCCAGGAGCGCGGAGGAGCGCTCGATCGCACCCCGCAGCGGTGCGAGCAGACTACGCTCGAAGGACGTAGCCGGCTCCGCGGATCGTGTGCAGCAGGCGCGGCTCTCCCTCGGCCTCGAGCTTGCGACGGAGGTTGGAGACGAACACCTCGATCGTGTTCGTCGTCGAGAACGGGTCGTACCCCCACACCTCGTCGAGCAGCCGCTGGCGAGAGATGACGATGCGCTCGTTGCGCATCAGGTACTCGAGCAGCTCGAACTCTCTCTGCGTGAGGTCGATCGTCCGCTCGCTGCGCACGACCTCGTGCGTGTCGGTGTTCAGCGAGAGGTCGCCGACGCGCAGCGGCGCCGAGCCGCGCGGCGGACGGCGGCGCAGCAGCGCTCGCAGCCGCGCGAGCAGCTCCTGGCGCTCGAACGGCTTGACGAGGTAGTCGTCGGCGCCGGCGTCGAGGCCCTCGACGCGCGCCTCGAGCGCATCCCGCGCCGTCAGGATCAGGATCGGAACGTCGTCGTCGGCGCGCAGCGAGCGCGCAACATCGAGCCCGTCGATCTCCGGCAGGCCGAGGTCGAGGATCACGAGGTCTGGGGCGAAGGAGCGGCCCTGCTCGAGGGCGACCCGGCCGTCGGCCGCCGAGCGCACCTCGTATCCCTCCATCCGCAGCGAGCGCTGGAGGGCCTGTGCGATGTCTTCGTCGTCCTCGAC
>DASXLN010000256.1:0-3744 GCA_036496165.1 Gaiellaceae bacterium
CGAACAAACATGTGGCGATTCCCGCAAAAACGAGCCGTGCCCGCATCGTCTCTCCTTTCCGCGCACGCCTCCAGCGCCCGCGGCCGCAGTCGATTGGTCGCATGGTGTGTCGATCGAAACCTACCCTGTATCCCCCGAAAGCGGGCTTTTCCAATCTCGGGCACACTCGAACGAGTGATCGCCGTCGCTCTCGTCCTCGCGCTCCTCCACGGAGTCGTCATGCGCGGCCCGACGACCCCGGTCTGCATGACCGGGAAGCCGTGTGACGAGCCGGCGGTCGGCGCCGTGCTCGTCTTCTCGCGGGACGGACGGGCCGTCGCCCGGGCCCGCGTCGGGGCCGGCGGGCGCTACTCGGTGCGGCTCGCGCCGGGGTCGTATTCGGTCCAGCAGGCGCCGAAGCCGAAGATCGGCTTCGGCATCCGTCCGGACGCCGTGCGAGTTACGGGCGCGAGGATGCGCGCGAACTTCTTCATCGACACCGGGATCCGTTAGTACGCGACGGCGCCGCGGCCGCTTGCGGCCGCGTGCCTTTGCTCGTCGGCGCGGTAGCTCGAGCGCACGAGTGGCCCCGAGAAGACGGTGCCGAAGCCGAGCGCCTCACCCTGCTCGCGGAACCAGCGGAACTCGTCCGGGTGCACCCAGCGGTCGATCGGCGCGTGCTTCGGGCTCGGCTGGAGGTACTGGCCGATCGTGACGACGTCGACGCCGTTCGCGCGCAGGTCGCGGAGCGTCTCGACGACCTCCTCGTTCGTCTCGCCGAGGCCGACGATGATCCCCGACTTCGTCATCACGTCGTAGTCGGCGACCTCTTTCGCGCGGCGGAGGAGCCACAGCGCCTTGTCGTAGCTCGCCTTCGCGCCGCGCATGTGCGGGTGGAGTCGCCGAACGGTCTCGATGTTGTGGTTGAAGACCTCCGGGCGAGCGGCAAGCACCGTCGCGAGCGCCTCCTCCTCGACCCCGAGGAAGTCGGGCGTCAAGACCTCGACGGACGCCTCCGGCAGCTTCGCCTTGAGCGCACGGATCGTCGCCGCATAGTGCGACGCGCCGCGATCCGGGACGTCGTCGCGGTCGACGGAGGTGACGACGACGTGCTTGAGCTCCATCTGCGCGGCCGCCTGCGCGACGCGCAAGGGCTCGAGTGCGTCCGGCGGCGCGTCCGGCCGGCCGGAGTGGACGTAGCAGTAGCGGCACGCGCGCGTGCACGTGTCGCCGAGGATCTGGAAGGTCGCGGTGCCCCGTCCCCAGCACTCGGAGATGTTCGGGCAGCGCGCCTCCTCGCAGATCGTGTGCAGCGAGAACCCGTGCACGAGCCTCTGGACGTCGAAGTAGCGGCCGTCGCGCGAGGGCGCGCGCACCTTCATCCATTCGGGGCGGCGAGGGCGATCTGCGACGGGAAGCGATGACTCCATCGGCTCGTTTCAGTCTAGGTGGCGAAGGTGTTCTTCCAGCCGCTACTGTGAAACGGACTGAGCCGTCCGGTTACGAAGGAGTTACATGCGCCAGCGACACAGCACGAACCCCTGGGTGATTCTCGTCCTCATCTGCATCGCGCAGTTCATGGTCATCCTCGACGCGACGATCGTGAACGTCGCCCTCCCGTCCATCCAGAAGGACCTCGGGCTGAGCGAAGCCAATCTCCAGTGGATCATCAACGCCTACACGCTCGTCTTCGGCGGCTTTCTCCTGCTCGGCGGCCGCGCCGGCGATCTGCTCGGTCGCAAGCGGCTCTTCCTCATCGGCCTCGTGATCTTCACGGTCGCATCCCTCCTGAACGGGATCTCGTCGTCTTCCGGCCAGCTCATCGGCTTTCGCGCCCTGCAGGGCCTCGGTGCCGCCCTCATCTCACCGGCGGCGCTGTCGATCATCTCGACGACGTTCGCCGAGGGCAAGGAGCGCGCGCGGGCACTCGGCGTGTGGGCCGCGATCGCCATCGGCGGCTCGGCCTTCGGTCTCGTGCTGGGCGGCTGGCTGACGCAGTCGTTCTCCTGGCGCTGGATCTTCTTCGTGAACGTCCCCGTCGGTGTGGTCGCATTCCTCGCCGCGTTCCGGCTCGTGCCGGAATCGAAAGACGAGCAGGCGGAGAAGCACTACGACATCGCCGGCGCGATCACGGTCACCGGCGGTCTGATGTCGCTCGTCTTCGCCATCGTGAAGGCCGAGACGAACGGCTGGGGCGCCGGCATCACAATCGGTTTCTTCATCCTCGCCGCCGCGCTGCTCGCGTCGTTCCTCGCCATCGAGACGCGTTCGCCGAATCCCCTCGTCCGGCTGTCGATCTTCAAGACGCGCTCGCTCTCGAGCGCCAACCTGACGATGTTCCTCGTCGCCTCGGGAATGTTCGCGATCTTCTTCTTCAACACGCTGTACGTGCAGCGTGTGCTCGGCTACCACCCGCTGAAGGCCGGGCTCGCGTTCCTGCCGTTCACCGCCGGGATCATGGTCTCTGCCGGCTTCGCGTCCACGCTCGCGCCGCGCATCGGCGTGCGGCCGGTCGCCGCTGTCGGAATGGTGCTGACGGCGATCGGCATGCTGCTCTTCGCACGCATGCCCGTCGGCGGCTCGGACCTGACCGACGTCCTGCCAGGGATGATCGTGGCCTCCCTCGGGATGGGCGCCGTGTTCATGCCGTTGACGCTCGTCGCAACCACCGGGTTGAAGGACGAGGACCAGGGCCTCGCCTCCGGTCTCTTCAACACGTCGCAGCAGATCGGCGGTGCGCTCGGGCTCGCCGTCCTCTCGACGATCGCCGCGGGACAGACGCACGGCTCGTCCAAGGCCGCGCTCGTGCACGGCTTCCACTACGCGTACGCCGGTGGAGCGGCCTTTGTCCTCGCGGCGCTCGTGCTCATGGTGGCGCTCCTCCGCAAGCGGGACGTCGCCCGCATCGAGGCGGAGGCCGCGCAGGCGACTCCTCTCGCAGCGTGAGAGCCGACGCCTTACGGAATCTCGACCGCGTTCTCGACGCTGCCTCGGAGTGCTTCGCCGAGGGCGGCGTCGACGTCAGCGTGGACGAGGTCGCCCGGCGCGCGGGCGTCGGGCACGGCACCGTCTTTCGCCGCTTCCCGACGAAGGACGCACTGCTCGCCGCCGTCCTCGGCAAGGAACTCGACCGGATGCTTCTCCTCGCGCAGGCGGGGCTGGCGGAGGAGGACGCCTGGAAGGGGTTCTCCGGCTTCTTCCGCGCGGCCGCCGAGGGGTACGGCAGGAACCGCGCGCTGCTCGAGGCGAAGGAACGGTGCGGCGCGCTTCCGCAGATGGCGCTCTTACAGCAGTCCGCGCACAAGCTCGTTCGGCGCGCGCAGAAAGCGGGCGTGCTTCGCCGCGACCTCGATCCCGAGCAGATCTTCGAGCTCGTCCCCGCGGCGAGCCGCTATCCCGACGTGATCCTCGACGGGCTACGCGGACAGGCCGGCGTGGACCGGCTGCGGCCACAGCCCCGCGCCGCCGTCGGCCGGTAGCTCCTCGAGCTCGAGCCCGAACACGTCGGCGATCGCAGCTGCGGCGTGCGGCCGCACGTCTGCGACGGTCACCTCGCTACGGGCCTCGCGGGCGATCGTCGTGAACGTCGCGTCCTCGAGACCGCAGGCCGTGATCCAGTCGGTGAACGGCGCCGGGTCGAGGTCGACGTTGAGCGCGTAGCCGTGCGTCGAGATCCACTTCGACAAGTGGATGCCGATCGACGCGATCTTGCGCGGCGGCTGCTCGAGCCAGATGCCCGTCAGCCCGTCGATGCGCGTCGCTTCG
>DASXLN010000257.1:0-4625 GCA_036496165.1 Gaiellaceae bacterium
GCTGCTCCGGGAGCTTCGTGTTCGCGGACGCGAAGACGTCCGCGGGTGCGCCTTGCTGGATCTGCGCCGAGAGCATGTTGGAGCCCGCGAACGAGTACCGGTCGTGTGGCGCGATCCGAGGGAAGACGTTGGTCAGCGACGCTGCGGCGAAGACCGTGAGGACGGCGGACGTGATCACGTCTCGACCATGACCGAGGTCGACTTGACGACGGCGGTCGCGCTCGAGCCCGCCTCGAGGCCGAGCTCCTCGACGGCGTCGCGCGTGACGATCGCGACGACGCGAGTCGGCTCGGTGACGAGGATCTCGACCTGCGCGAGCAGCCCTTCGACCTGCACCGACTGGACGGTGCCGCGAAGCCGGTTGCGCGCGCTCATGTGACTCGCCTCGTCGCCGCGGAGCCGCGCAATCTCCCGGGCGGGCACAACGCGGCGGTTCGCGGTGTCGCGGCGGGTGCGGATGCGGCCGTCGCGGTCCCACCGGCGCAACGTGTCGAGGCTGATGCCGAGCGCCTGCGCAGCCTCGCGGGCCGTGTACAGCTTCTTCGCCACGGCCCGATCGTACTACATAGGCAGTGCCTAGGTAGCTGTCGGCCGGTTGCGGATCCCGACGGCGCCGATCAGGCCGCCGGCGATGAGCAGCCCGCACACGATCAGCATCGAACGGTGGAAGCCGCGCGCCGTGAGATTGTCCGCGCCGCCGGCTGCGGCGATCCCGAGCACCGCGACGACGACGAGGCCGGCGACGCGCGCGATCGCGTTGTTCACGCCGGACGCGATGCCCGCGTCTCCCGGGCCGGCGTCGGAGAGCACGGTGGTCGTCAGCGGCGCAACCGTCATCGACAGCCCGACGGAGAAGCCGAGCAGCGGCGGGAGGAGGTCGACCCAGTAGTTCACGTGGGCCGGAAGGCGCGCGAGGGGAATGAGCGACACGCCGGCGACGATCGGGCCGAGTGCCATGAACAGGTGCGGCCCATGCTGCATGGACAGGCGTCCCGCGACGCGCGAGAGGAAGAACATGACAATGGTGATCGGAAGCGTGGCGAGGCCCGCGCGGAAGGGCGAGTAGCCGGCGAACTCGAGCAGGAACAGCGAGAGGAAGACGCTCAGCCCGGAGAGGCCGCCGTACACGGAGAGCGTCTCGATGTTCGTCACCGAGAAGTTGCGCAACCGGAACAGTTGCAGCGGGAGCATCGGCGCCCGTGCGCGCATCTCGTACACGACGAACGCCACGAGCAGCACGATGCCGCCCGCGATGCCGCCCGGGACGAGCGGATTGCTCCAGCCGAGGCTCGGCTGCTCGATGAAGCCGGCCACGAGCAGGCCGAGCCCCGCCGCGCACAGGAATGCACCGGGCAGGTCGACGCGGACGTCCTTGCGCAGGTCCGTGCGCCGGCCGGTGAGCTTGAGCGACAGCAGCACCGTCACAAGCGCGATCGGCACGTTGATGAGAAAGATGATGCGCCAGCTGGAGACGCCGATCAGCCAGCCGCCGACGAGCGGGCCGATGACGAACGAGATCCCGCTCCAGGCCGTCCACGTCCCGATCGCCGCTCCGCGCTCTGTGCCCGAGAACGTCGACGTGATCACCGCGAGCGACGCAGGCGTCAGCAGCGCGCCGGCGACACCCTGGACACCGCGGAAGACGATGAGCGTCGTCGAGTCGGGCGCGGCCGCGCAGAGGACGGAGGCGACGCCGAATGCGGCGACCCCGAGCGTGAACATCCGCAGCTCGCCGAAGATGTCGCCGAGCGAGCCGCCGACGAGGATGAGCGAGCCGAGGGTGAGGAGGTAGGCGTCGACGATCCATTGCTGCGCGGCGAGGCCTCCGCCCAGGTCGCTCTCGATCGCATGCAGGGCGACGTTGACCACGGAGCCGTCGATGAAGGCCATCGACGACCCGAGGATGCTGGCCACGAGCGTCCAGCGTTTGACCGAGTCCATCTCAGTACTCCACCACAAGCGAGATCCGCTGGGACGCCGAGGCCGTAGAAGTGACCGTTGCCGATCATGGAGGCATGACGAACTCGGTGCTTCCGACGATGCTCGCGGGCGCGATGATGCTCTGGGCCGGGCTCCGGAAGCGGAAGCTCGATATCAAGCGTCGGAGACCCGGCGGGCGCGGTGGTCGCACCCGCCGGATCCGCTTTCGCTAGGAGCAGGTGCTGGCCGAGGAGGGCCGGTTGCCGAACGTGACGGAGAGCGACTTGCTCGTTCCGCTGCGGGTGACGCTCATCGTCACCTTGTCGCTCGGCTTGTAGGAGTTCACCGCCGCGGTGAGGTCGTCGGCGGTCGTGATCTGCGTCGAGCCGACCGCCGTGATCACGTCGCCGGCCTTGAGGCCCGCGTCGTCGGCGGGACCGCCGGAGACGACGCAGCTGACCTGTGCGCCGCCCTCGTTCGGTGCGTCGCCGACCTGGACGCCGAGATACGCGTGCTGCACCTTGCCGCCGGCGATGAGCGTGTCGGCCACGCTTTTCACCGTGTTGACCGGCGTGGAGAAGCCGACGCCTTCGCTGCCGTTCGACTGGCTGTCGATCTGGACGTTGACGCCGATGACCGCGCCGCTCGCGTTCAGGAGCGGGCCGCCGGAGTTGCCGTGGTTGATCGGTGCGTCGGTCTGGATCGCGCCGGAGATCGAGTAGTTGTTCGGCGCCGTGATCGTCCGGCCGATCGCGCTGACGATGCCGGCCGTCATCGTCTCGGTCAGCCCGAACGGGCTGCCGATGGCGACGACCTCGTCACCCGGCTTCACCGAGGACGAGTCGCCGGTCGAGAGCGGATGGAGCTCGGACGCCGGCACGTTCACCTTGATCACGGCCGTGTCGGTGGAGTTATCGGAGCCGACGACCGTCGCCGACACCGTCTTGCCGTCCTTGAACTTCACCTTCACGGCCGATGCGCCGTCGACGACGTGGGCGGCGGTGACGATGTCGCCCTTCGTGTCGTAGACGAAGCCCGTGCCCTCGGCCTGCGACTGCTGCTGGCCGAGGCCGAAGCCGCCGGAGCTCGCCTGGGTGACGGTGATGTCGACCACGCCGGGCGTGGCCGTCGTGTAGATCTGGTTCAGGGAGGAGGAGGTCGTCGTGGCCGCGGCGGGCTGGATCGTCGTGGCGGGGGCGGCGGTCGAGGTCGTCGTGCTCGCGGGCGAGCCGCCGCTCAGACCGGCGTAGATGCCCGCGCCGGCGCCGCCCCCGAGGGCGAGCGCCGCGACGACCGGGACCACCCGGTGGAGGACAGTGTTCTTGTTCATGGGCCTCATGGTTCCCGACCAGCTTAGGAGCCGGATGAGACTCTCTTTAAGAGTGCGTGAAAGGGCCTCAAGTCTCCTGCCCGATCGGCCGATGGGTACGCCAGATGAGCTCCAATCCGGCTGTCATCGAGCGGTACGCCTCCGGCCTGCAGCAGAAGGCCGAATCACGGGTGACCCGGCTCACCGCGTGCGGCCTCGTGGTCGGAGGGCTCCTGGGCGCGAGCATCGTGATCGCGCCGCTCGTCTCGCACGTGCATAGCTACGTGCCGCAACGCTTCGGCTACGCGGCGATCGTCTTCGGCCTCGCCGGAGGCGGCTATCTCGGCTTTCTCCTCGGTCAGTCGCGCGCGGTCGCGCTGCGCCTGCAGGCGAGCCTGGCCCTGCATCAGCTCGAGATCGGGCGCGCGTTGCATCGCGTCGAGGCGCTGAAGCTGCCGCTTCCTGCCGCGGCCTCCCTGCCGACGCCCGCGCCGTCGCTCGCACCTGCGCCTGCGCCCGCTCCTGCTGCTGCTCCTGCCCCGACCGCCGTGCCTGCAGCACCGCCCGCACCTGCACCCGTGCCGGTGGTCTCGCTGCCTGCTCCTCCGCCCGTCGCGCCCGCGCCCCAGCCGGTGGTGGCCGTCCAGCCCGTTCCGCCCCTCGCGCCCGCGCCGCCGCTCCCTGTGCCGACGCTCACAGCGGTGCCGCCGACGTTCGAGTGGCCGCCGTCGCAGAACGCGACCGGCTCCTAACTCACTCGTCCAGCGCAGAACGGAGCGTCGCGACGTAGTCGCGCAGCGCCTTCGGGCCGCTCTCTGCTTCCAGCACGGCGCGCGAGCCGACGACGACGCCGTCGGCGAGCTCGCCGGCGGCCCGCGCGATCTCCGGCGTGGAGATGCCGAAGCCCGCGTAGACGGGGACGTCGCTCACGCCGCGCACCCGTTCGATGAGCGGCGGCAGCGCGGGGGAGAGCTCGGTCCGCGCACCGGTCGTGCCCGTGACGGAGACGAGGTAGAGCCAGCCGTCGGTCGCCTCCGCCGCGGCGCGAATCCGGTCGTCCGTCGACGTCGGGGCGACGAGCTGGATACGGCGGAGGGCGGTCTGCTCCTCGACCGGAAGGTCGACGAGGATGAAGCTCGTTGCGCCGCGCTCGCGCGCATCCGCTGCGAACCGCTCGTACCCGTACGCCTCGAGGATGGCCGCGTAGGTCATCGGCACGACCGGCGTGTCGGGGAGCAGCTCGCGCGTTCGCGCGAGCACGTCGAGGCACTGTTTCGTGCGCATTCCGCGTCCGAGCGCGCGCTCCGACGCGCGGCGGATCACCGGTCCCTCGGCGAGCGGGTCGGAGAACGGGAAGCCGAGCTCGACGATGTCGGCGCCGCCGTCGACGGCGGCG
>DASXLN010000258.1:0-2535 GCA_036496165.1 Gaiellaceae bacterium
GAGCTTCTTGCCCGTACCGGCGAGCTGGCGCTGGATGGCCTTGCCGACCTCGGTCGACCCGGTGAACGCGATCTTGTCGACGCCCTCGCTCTCGACGAGCGCAGCGCCGGTGCGCCCGTCGCCGGTGACGATGTTGACGACGCCGGCGGGGAGCTCAGCCTGGCGGAGGACGTCGCAGAAGAGCAGCGCCGTCAGCGGCGTCGTCTCCGCCGGCTTCAGCACGACCGTGTTGCCGCACGCGAGCGCCGGCGCGATCTTCCACGCGAGCATGAGCAGCGGGAAGTTCCACGGGATGATCTGTCCGGCGACGCCGACCGGTTTCGGGCGGCGATTCGGGAACGCGTACTCGAGCTTGTCCGCCCAGCCGGCGTAGTAGAAGAAGTGTGCCGCCGCGAGCGGGAGGTCGACGTCGCGCGACTCCTTGATCGGCTTGCCCCCGTTCATCGACTCGAGGACGGCGAACTCGCGCGCGCGCTCCTGGAGGATGCGTGCGATGCGGAAGAGGTACTTCGCGCGCTCGGAGCCGGGCAGCGACGACCAGCCGTCGGCGAACGCGGCGCGCGCAGCGGCGACCGCGGTCTCGACGTCGGCCGGGCTCGCCTGGCCGACGGTCGCGAGCGGCTCCTCGGTCGCCGGCGAGATCGTCTCGTACGTCTCGCTCGGTTCGATCCACTTGCCGCCGACGAAGAGGCCGTAGCGCTCCCGCAGCGTGACGATGTCCTTCGACTCGGGCGCGGGCGCGTACGTCCAGTCGGTCGGGACCGCGGGACTGCCGCCGCTCTTTTTGTCGAGCTCAGCCACGGGTTCCCACCTCCATCCCCCCACCCTCTTGGGTGGGGCAAACGGTAGGCCGGAAGGCGTCACGGCGGTGTGCCGCCTCTGTCGCAAGTGTCGAAGTCTTCGTCCCCATGTCAGTCGAGCGTGAAGTAGTCGGGGCTCTGGTAGACGCCGGTCTTCTCCTTGCGCAGCTGCATGAGGATGTCGTTCAGGAGCGACGACGCGCCGAGGCGGTACAGCTCCGGCGTCAGCCACTCCGGGCCGAGCGTCTCGTGCACGACCACCAGATGTTGAATCGCCTGCTTCGCCTGGCGAATTCCGCCGGCGGCCTTGAACCCGACGCGCCGGCCCGTCTCCACGTACACGTCGCGCACCGCCTCGAGCATGCAGAGTGCGACCGGCAGCGTCGCCGCCGGCGAGATCTTGCCGGTCGACGTCTTCACGAAGTCGGCGCCGCCGGCGATCGCGAGAAGCGTCGCGCGGCGCACGTTGTCGTACGTCCCGAGCTCGCCCGTCTCGAGGATCACTTTCAGGTGCGCGGCGTCGCCGCACGCTTCCTTCACGCGCACGACCTCGTCGTAGACCTTTGCGTAGCGCCCGGAAAGGAACGCGCCGCGGTCGATGACCATGTCGATCTCGTCGGCGCCGAGCTCGACGGCACTGCGAACGTCGGCGACCTTGATCGGCGTCGGGTACTGGCCGGACGGGAATCCCGTCGCCACCGCGGCGATGTGGACGCCGCTCCCCTCCAGACGCTCGCGCGCCGTCGGAACGAGATTCGGGTACACGCAGATCGCCGCGCACGACGGGATCGACGGATCGCTCGGATCGGGCCGCAGGGCCTTCGAGCAGAGCGCGGCGACCTTGCCCGGCGTGTCCGCGCCCTCGAGCGTCGTCAGATCGGTCGTCCGGATTGCGAGCTCGAGCGCGAATACCTTCGCTTCGCGCTTGATCGACCGCTTCGCGAGCGAGGCCGCGCGCTCCTCGAGCGCGACCGCATCGACGGAGCCGATGCGCGGGAGCCGCGGCTCGAGTGGGAGCTCGAAACCGGCCGGGAGGACAGGCGCTTGCGCCACGCGATCAGTCTAGGGCGCTGTATCGTCCTGCGCCGTGAAGCGGCGAATCCTTCGGCTTGCGCAGCGCACCGGGCTTCTCGGCCCGGTGTTCCGCGCGTACGAGCTCGCCGTCTCGCTTCGCCCGGCGCGCGTGCGCGCCGTCGATGGGCCGCCGCTTCCGCCGCGGCGGCTCATGGTGCGCGTCGCCGGTACCGCGAACGCGGACTGGTTCCTCCGCAGTGGCCGCGCCGCGTACGACGCGATCGCCGCCAACGTGCCGCTCGACGAGAGCGCCGACGTCCTCGACTTCGGGTGTGGATGCGGTCGCGTCCTTCGGTACTGGGAAGGCCAAGCAGGAACGATCGCCGGCAGCGACCGCGACGCCGGCGCGGTCGACTGGTGCCGCGCCAACCTCCCGTTTGCACGTCTCGACCGCAACGGCCTCGCGCCCCCGCTCCCCCACGCCGACGCGAGCTTCGACCTCGTCTACGCGCTGTCGGTGTTCACGCATCTGACGGCCGAGCTCCAGACCGCGTGGCGCGACGAGCTGCGTCGCGTCCTCCGGCCCGGCGGGCGCCTCCTCCTGACGACGCACGGAACCTCGTACCTCCCCCGGCTCGAGGAGGACGAGCGCGCACGCTTCGACCGTGGCGAGCTCGTCGTCCGCTGGGGCGACCTGCCGGGCAGCAACCTCTGCAGTGCG
>DASXLN010000259.1:0-7796 GCA_036496165.1 Gaiellaceae bacterium
GCTCCGCGAGGGCCGCGTCACCGGCCGCGGCATCGCCGCCGCGACCCGCCTCGGCCTCGTCCCGCTCGTCTACACCGTCAACGAGCCGGCCCGCATGCGTGCGCTCGAGGCGCTCGGCGCCGGCGGGATCTTCACCGACCGACCGGAGCTGGCTCTTCCGCTATTTCCGGCAGCGGTCCGTCGCTGAGGTCGAGCAGCCGAGCCTCCGTCGCAGGCAGCGCCGCGTCCACCTTCGAGCCCGGCGGCAGCGCAGCCGCGCGCGCCGTCGGCATGTCGGCGATGAGGCTGGCCGCGCCGCTCGCGATGCGCAGACGGGTGACCGGGCCGAGGAACGTGTGCGTGAGCACGTCGCCCGTCAGCGTGTTCGGGCCGGCGCCGTTGGCGGCCGACACCTCCACCGTCTCCGGGCGGATGAGCACGAGCACGCGCGCGCCGCGCGGCTTGCCGCGCGCCGCCTCGACCGTGAGCGTCTTCCCGTCCATGTCGAGGGTGCCCGCTGACGGATCGACGACGGTCGCCTCGAGCCGGTTCATCGTCCCGATGAACTCGGCGACGAACGGCGTCGCCGGTGACGTGTACATCTCCGCCGGCGCGCACATCTGCTCGATGCGCCCGCGATACATGACGGCGACGTGGTCGGAGACGGAGAGCGCTTCCTCCTGGTCGTGCGTCACGTACAGCGTCGTGATGCCGAGCTCGAGCTGGATGCGGCGGATCTCCTCTCGCAGCTGAACGCGCACCTTCGCGTCGAGCGCGGAGAGCGGCTCGTCCAACAGCAGCACGCGCGGCTCGATCGCGAGCGCGCGCGCCAGCGCAACGCGCTGCTGCATGCCGCCGGACAGCTGATGCGGATAGCGGTCGCCCGCATGGCCGAGGCCGACGAGCTCGAGCAGGTCGTCCACGCGCTTCCGCCGGTCTGCCTTGTCCTTGCCGCGGATCTTCAGCCCGAACTCGACGTTCTGGCGCGCGGTCATGTTCGGGAAGAGCGAGTACGCCTGGAAGACCATCCCCATGTCGCGCTTGTTGGGCGCGACGCGCGTGACGTCCTTGCCGTCCACGACGATGCGCCCCTGATCCGGCCGGTCGAAGCCGGCGACGAGACGCAGCGCGGTTGTCTTGCCGCATCCGGACGGGCCGAGCAGCGACAGGAACTCACCCTCGCCCAGCGAGATCTCGATGCCGTCCAGCGCCTTGTTCGTACCGAAGTCGCGGTGAAGATCCTGCAGCTCGAGAAAGGCCATTTAGCGTGCTCCTGCCACGATGGCGGCCCGCTGGCCGCGTTTGCGTCCGACGACGAGCAGCGATGCCATTGCCGCCCAGGTGATCGCGAAGCTCAGGAGGGTCAGCGACGCCGCTGGGAACCCCTGCGACTCGTTGACGTACTGGATGAAGATCGGGAAGGTGTGGAAAGCGGACAGGTTCGCGATCGTGAACTCGCCCATGACGATCGCGAGCGTGAGGAACGCTCCCGCGAGCGCGGCGGCACGGATGTTGGGGAGAATGACCTTGATCAGGGTCGTCCCCCAGCGTGCGCCGAGGCTCTGTGATGCCTCCGTCAGCGTGTGGACGTCAATCGAGCGGAAGCCGGCGTCGAGCGAGAAGAACATGTACGGGAACGCAAGGATGACGTAGGCCCCCGCGAGGAATCCCCACGGCTGCGCGTAGAACCAGCTCGGGGTTCCCTTGAAGAACTTCAGCAGGCCGACGACCATCACGATCGGCGGGATGACGAACGGGATCAGGGCGAGGAACGCGATGACGGGCCTCAACCTCGGCACCTTGAGGTGCACCCAGTAGATCGTCGGCACGAAGAGCGCGAGGCTGATCGCGATCGTCTCGAGCGCGAGCAAGAAGGAGATCTTGAGCGTGTGCCAGAAGGCGCCGTTGTGGACGACCCAGCTGTAGTTCGCGACCGTGCAGCACTTGCCGGTCTGGTTGCTCTTCAGGGAGAAGAGGAACGTCGCGATCAGCGGCACGAAGAAGTACACCGCGCCGAGCAGCAGCCAGACCAAGGCGGAAGGCGCGATCGCGCGTCTCGGCTTCACTTCGCCCACCTCGCCGCGCGACGCTGCAGCGGAATGTACGCCACCATCATCAGCGCGAGCACCACGAACATCCCGAACGCCATCGCCTGCGCGAGATGGGGGTTGTCGAGCACGTTGCCGCTGTAGTACGCGCCGATGAGAATCGGAACGAGGTTCACCGTGCCTGAGGTGAGGCTGTACGCGGTCGCATACGCAGCGAACGCGTTGCCGAAGAGCAGGATGACGGCGCCGAGAAGCGACGGCATGAGCACGGGCACGCCGACGTAGCGCCAGAACTGGAACTGGGACGCGCCGAGGTTGGACGACGCCTCACGCCACTCCTTGCGCAGGCCGTCGATCGCCGGCGCGATCACGAGGATCATCAGCGGCAGCTGGAAGTACATGTACGCGAGCTCGACGCCCGTCTTCGAGAAGAGGCTGAAACCGTGCGCGGTCGGATCCCAGCCGTGATTGCGCCCGAACACGGTCACGATGCCGAGCGGGCCGAGCGTCGAGATGAACGCGAATGCGAGCGGAATGCCGCCGAAGTTCGCGGCAACGCCCGAGAAGGTCGTCAGCGCCGAGCGGATCCAGCGCGGAGTGCCCTCGCGGATCGCGGCATAGGCGATAGCGAGGCCGGCGGCCCCGCCGATCAAGGCGGTGACACCGCTGACCTCGATGCTCGTCTTGAACGAATCGATGTACGGGTGATGGAAGAGCGTCGTGACATTCGAGAACGTGTATCCGTGCGCCTTCCCCTCGAAGGCGCCGATGAGGACGGAGCCGGCGGGCAGGAACATGAAGAGGAGCGTGTACGCGAAGAACGGCAGCGTCACGATCCACGCGAGCGGGAGGCGTCTCCGGCCGGACGCGATGTCCGGCCGGAATGCCTCCGGTAGAGCTTCGGTCGAGATGACTACGACCCGATCTTGCTCGGCCAGTCCGACGCGATCTTCGCCTTCGCCGCCGACTGCTGCCCGAGGCTGGCGAACTTCGCCTTGGCATACAGCGCGGGCGACGGAAGCGCGGCCAGCAACGCCTTCGGGAGCACCTTCCGCGCCGCGAGGTCGTTGAACCGCGCCGGGTGGGCGAACCCCTTGAGGAACAGGATCTGTCCCTGGTCGGAGTAAAGGAACTCCTCCCAGAGCCGTGCCGCCCAAGGATGTGGCGCGGACGCGTTGATCGCCTGCGCGTAGTAGCCGCCGTAGACGCCGTCGCTCGGGATCGTGACGCCCCAGCGAGCAGCCGGGAACTCCTTGACATACGCGAGGTTGTTGTAGTCCCAGTCGAGCGAGATCGGCGTCTGGCCCGATGCCACCGTCGCCGAGGTCGTGCCAACGGGGATGTAGTTACCGCTCGACTTCATCTTCGCCCAGAAGTCGATTCCCGGACCGACGTTGCTCGCCGAGCCGCCGTTCGCGAGCGCGGACGCGATGACGACGGAGACCGCCGAGTTGGACGTCAGCGGGCTGCCGTTGATCGCAACCTTGCCCTTGTATTCCGGCTTCAGCAGGTCCGCGAACGTCTTCGGCGGGTTGGAGATGAGGTTCTGGTTGTACCCGATCGAGACGGCGCCCCAGTAGTCACCCCACCAGTAACCGCGCGTGTCCTTCATCGCGCGCGGGACCGTCGCGAACTCGGAGACGAAGTACTTCCCGTACAGGCCCTGCACCGTTCCGGACACCGCGAACGCGGGGCCGACGTCGACGACGTCAGGCGCGCGCGAGTCGCCCTTCAGCGACACGATCGCCTGGTTCTCCTGCGCCGAGCTGCCGTCCGGATTGTCGTTCGTGATGCCGATGCCGTACTTCGACTGGAACGTCGACATGATCTCGCCGTAGTTCGCCCAGTCGGGCGGCAGCGCGATCGTGTTGAGGTGGCCTTCCTTCTTCGCCTGCGCGATGAGCTCCTTCATGGAGAAGCCCTTGCCCTTGAGCGGCGGCGCGACGCGCGCGCGCGCCCACGCCAGGCCGGGGCTCGAGAGGACGGTCAGGCCCGCGGCGGCGGCGACGCTTCGCTTCAGCATCGACGACCGGCTCATCCCCTCCTCGTACAGCTTGCGCCAGAACTCGAGCTCTTGCGCCTCGTGGTCGTCCATCTGCCCTCCCGGGATGGAATTGTGAATGACTGGTTGCTAACACACATGGTGGGGCGAACACAATGGGTGCTCCGATGCTGACACCGAACGTTCACCAGATCGCGAGATAGGCTCGCTCGAGGATGACTCCATTCGACCGGGACGAGGGCGTCTGGCTGCGGTGCGCATTGCACGCACATACGACGAATTCCGACGGAGATTTGCCTCCTGACAAGCTCGTTCGTCACTACGAATGGGCCGGTTACGACGTGGTTGCGATCACCGACCACTGGGTGCGGACGGTCGAGCGCTCGACGCGGAAAACGCTCGTCATCCCGTCGGTCGAGCTGAACGCGCAGTGCGGCGGCCCGGAGCACGACGCGCACGTCCTCGCGCTCGGCCTCGAGGCCGACCCGGTCGCCCCGGAGGACGAGTTCGCGCAGCTCGAGGACGTCGTCGCGTGGATCGTCGACAACGGCGGCGTCCCGTATCTCGCGCACACGTACTGGAGCGGCCTGCGGACCGACCAGTGGGAGACCTGCGCGGGCCTGCTCGGGATCGAGGTGTGGAACTCGGGCTGCGAGCTCGAGATCGGCCGCGGCGACTCGACGATCCACTGGGACGAGGCGCTCGAGCGCGGCCGCGGCTTCTTCGCGCTCGCGACCGACGACTCCCACCACCCCGGCTACGACAGCGGCTTCGCCTGGACGATGGTGCGCGCGGCCGAGAAGACGCAGGAGGCGGTGCTCGACGCACTGCGGACCGGCAGCTTCTACGGCTCGACCGGACCGGAGATCCGTAGCGTCGAGGTGGACGAAGCGGCGGTCGTCGTCGAGTGCAGCCCCGCCGCGAGCGTGACGCTCGTGTCGAGTCGCGCGCGCGGCGCGCGCGCGAACGCGGGGCGGCTCGGCTATCCGAAGGACTCCCAGATCCTCGCGCTCGATGATCGCGGGCTCATCACCCACGTGCGGCTCGAGCGGCCGTACGACGTGCCGTACGGCCGCATCGAGGTCGCCGACGCCGGCGGCCGGCGCGCGTGGACGAATCCGCTATGGATCGCGCCGGTCGCCTAGAGCGGCTCGCGTCGCAGCGCTTCGACCTGCTCGTGGTCGGAGGCGGCATCGTCGGCGCCGGCATCGCCGAGGCTGCGACCGCGCACGGCCTCTCCGTCGCACTCGTCGACAAGGGCGACTTCGCAGGCGCGACGTCGAGCGCGTCGTCGAAGCTCATCCACGGCGGGCTTCGCTACCTGCGGCTCGGCGACGTCGGTCTCGTCCGCGAGGCGCATCACGAGCGTCGACTGCTCATGCGCGTGGTCGCGCCGCATCTCGTCCGCCGGCTGCCGTTCCTGTTTCCGCTCTACGAGGACGGCCCGTACCGCCCGTGGTTCGTGCAGACCGGCATCGTCGTGTACTCGACGCTCGCGCGCGCGAAGCTGAACGGGCTCGTCGATCTCGACCGCGCGCAGCGCATGGTGCCGCCACTTCGTGAGTCGGGACTCCGCTCATGCGCGCTGTATGAGGACGCGTGGACGAACGACGCGCGGCTCACGCTCGCCAACCTGCGGGCCGCGGAGGAACGCGGCGCGGTCGTCCTCAACTACGCGGAGCTGACGTCGGTGAGGCCGCTCGAAGTGCGCGCGGAGGGCAGGACCGTCGCCGTCGATGCGCGGCAGGTCGTCAACGCGGCCGGGCCGTGGGTCGACCGCGTTCGCCGTTTGGAGGATGAGCGCGCGAAGCCGTCGATGCGGCTGAGCAAGGGCGTGCACGTGCTCGTCGACGGCGGGCGCGACTGGAGCGCGGCGCTCACGATCCCGCACGACAAGGTGCGCGTCAGCTTCGCCGTCCCGTGGGAAGGGATGCTCCTCCTCGGCACGACCGACACGCTGCACGAGGGCGAGCCGGAGACCGTCGCGGTCACGGACGAGGACGTCGAGCAGGTCGTCCGCGAGGCATCGGTCGCAGTCGACGACATCGGTCCTGTGCGCACGACGTTCAGCGGCCTGCGTGTCCTTCCCGGCGGCGACGAGGCAACGGCCAACGCAAAACGCGAGACGGTGTTCACGACGGGTCCGTCGGGGATGGTGAGCGTCGCCGGCGGCAAGTTGACGACGTACCGGCGCATCGCGCTCGACGCGCTCGACCACGTCGGCATCCAGGGGCTGTCGCGGAGGCCGCGGCCGCTCCCCGTAGCGACCGGCCTCGAGCGCATCGCGTGGCCGGTCGAGCTCGACGCGGCGACACGCGCGCACCTCATCCACCTGTACGGGTCGCTGGCACCGGACGTCCTGGCACCCGCGGTCGACGATGCGTCCCTCTTGGAGCCGCTCGTCCCAGGCCGCCCCGACCTGCGCGCGCAGGAGCTCTACGCCCGCGCACACGAGTGGGCGATCAGCGACGAGGACGTCCTCCGCCGCCGCACGACCGCCTGGCTGGCCACCGGCACCGTGCCTGCCTAAGGCACGGCCGGTACCAGGTACCGGTCGTGCCTCGGCAGGACCGGTCCCTGCGGTCTAGATTCCTTCCATGCCGATGAAGTACCCACGGCTGACGACGCCGCTCGTCCGAGACGGTGGAGAGCTGCGGCCTGCGAGCTGGGACGAGGCGCTCGACCGCGCCGCCTCCGGCTTCCGCAGGGCGCTCGACGAAGGCGCCCAGACGGGCGTCTTCAGCTGCTCCAAGGCGACCAACGAATTGAACTTCGCGACGCAGAAGTTCTCTCGGGTCGTGCTCGGGTCGAACAACGTCGACAGCTGCAACAGAACCTGACACGCGCCCAGCGTCGTCGGTCTGGCGACGGTGTTCGGTGCAGGCGGCGGGACGAGCTCCTACGAGGAGACCCGAGCCGCGGACCTGATCGTGCTCTGGGGATCGAACGCGCGCGAGGCGCACCCGATCTTCTTCCACCACGTGCTGAAAGCCGTGAACAACGGCGCGAAGCTCATTGTCGTCGACCCGCGGCGGACGCCGTCGGCGCAGTGGGCCGACCTCTGGCTCGGGCTCGACGTCGGCACCGACATCCCGCTCGCGAACGCCGTCGCGCGCGAGATCATCCACGCGGGCCTCACCGACATGGAGTTCGTCGAGCGCGCGACCTCCGGCTTCGAGGCGTTCCGCGAGTCGGTCGAGCCGTGGACGCTCGACGAAGGAGAGCGCATCACCGGCGTGCCGGCCGACGCGATCCGCGAGCTTGCCCACACCTACGGGGAGGCGACGAACGCGCAGCTCTGCTGGACGCTCGGCATCACGGAGCATCACAACGCGGTCGACAACGTCTTCGCGCTCATCAATCTGGCCCTGCTCACCGGGAAGGTCGGAAAGTGGGGATCCGGCCTGCAGCCCCTGCGCGGCCAGAACAACGTGCAGGGCGGCGGCGACATGGGCGCGATCCCGAACAAGCTGCCCGGCTTCCAGGACGTCCTCGACGACGATGCGCGCGCGAAGTTCGAAGCCGCGTGGAACGCGTCGATCCCGGCGAAGCACGGGCTTCATCTCACCGGCATGTTCGAGGCGATGGAGCACGGCGAGCTGCGCGCGCTCTACGTCGTCGGCGAGAACCCGGCGCAGTCCGAAGCCGACCAGCAGCGCGCAGTGTCGCTTCTCCGCGGCCTCGAGCACCTCGTGGTTCAGGACCTCTTCCTGACGCGCACCGCCGAGCTCGCGGACGTCGTGTTCCCGGGGTCGGCCGGGTGTGCC
>DASXLN010000260.1:0-7524 GCA_036496165.1 Gaiellaceae bacterium
CGACGAGAGGACGTAGTTGAGCGACGCGATCGGCTGCCGCCAGTGGATGTCGCTCGTGGTCTTCAGCCACTTCGCATGCTGGTTGAACATCGAGTCGATGATGTGGATGAACGCCTCGTAGCAGTTGAAGAGCCCGTGCCGCCCCGTCAGCAGGTAGCCCTCGAGCCACCCCTGGCACTGGTGCTCGGACAGCACCTCCATCACGCGGCCGGCGCGCGCGAGGTGCTCGTCGGTCGGCAGCGTCTCCGCGTCCCATTGCCGGTCGGTCGCCTCGAAGACGGCGCCGAGACGGTTCGACTCCGTCTCGTCCGGGCCGAAGAGACGGAACTGCTGCGGATTCAGCCGGATGACGTCGCGGAGGTAGCCGCCGAGCACGCGCGTCGCCTCGGAGAACGTCGTCGCCGGCCGCGCCACCTCCACCTCGTAGTCCGCGAAGTCCGGGAGGGAGAGATCCTGGAGCAGGAGGCCGCCGTTCGCGTGCGGATTCGCGCTCATGCGGCGGTGATCCTTCGGCGGCAGCGCGGCCAACTCGGGCACGAGCGCTCCGTCCTCGCCGAAGAGCTCCTCGGGGTGATAGCTCCGCAGCCACTCGTCGAGCTGCACGAGGTGCTCGGGATTCGTCCGCATCTCCGCGAGGGGCACCTGATGCGAGCGCCACGTTCCTTCGGTCGGCAGTCCATCGACGACCTTCGGCCCGGTCCAGCCCTTCGGCGTGCGCAGAACGATCATCGGCCACTGCGGCCGCTCGGTGACGCCTTCGATGCGTGCCGCACGCTGGATGGCCGCGATCTGCTCGACGCACGACTCGAGCACCTCGGCCATCCGCTGGTGCGCTTCCTCCGGGTCCGCCGAGTCGACCCAGTGCACCGTGTGGCCGTAGCCCTCGAGGAGCGAGGTCAGCTCGTCGTCGCCGATGCGCGCGAGCACGGTCGGGTTCGCGATATTGTAACCGTTCAGGTGGAGGATCGGCAGCACCGCGCCGTCGGTGGCCGCGTCGAGGAACTGGATCGCGTGCCACGCAGTCGCGAGCGGGCCGGTCTCGGCCTCGCCGTCGCCGACGATGCAGCAGACGAGGAGGTCGGGATTGTCGAACGCCGCGCCGTATGCGTGCGAGAGCGCGTAACCCAGCTCGCCGCCTTCGTGGATCGAGCCCGGGGTCTCAGGCGCGACGTGCGACGGGATGCCGCCGGGGAACGAGAACTGCCGGAAGAGCTTGCGCAGCCCCTGCTCGTCGCGCGTGATGTCGGGATAGACCTCGGTGTACGTCCCCTCGAGGTACGCGTTCGCGACGGCGGCCGGGCCGCCGTGGCCGGGACCCATGACATAGATCGCGTCGAGGTCCCAGTTCCGGATCACCCGGTTCATGTGCGCGTAGACGAAGTTGAGACCCGGCGTCGTGCCCCAGTGGCCCAGCAGCCGCGGCTTGACGTGCTTCGGCTCGAGCGGCTCGCGCAGCAGCGGGTTGTCGAGGAGGTAGATCTGCCCGACCGAGACGTAGTTGGCGGCGCGCCAGTACGCGTCGATGAGACGAAGCTCCTCCCGAGTGAGCACGGTCACTCCGGCCTGTGCCACGCGAACACTCCGTCGGCCACCCGTGGCTTGCCGTCGAGCAAGTCCCGCCATTCACTGGCGGCAGCCCACACCGTTGCCTCGCCGACGATCTGCTCGACGATGTCCTTCGCGTCGGGGCCCTCGAAGACGAAGAGCGCCTCGTGGTCGTTCAGGAAAACGCAGTGCCCGTCGAGTGGGCTGTCGGCGAGCTGGAACGGCGGCCCGGCGCCGACGAGACGCGATGCCGCCTCGTACGAGCCGGGACGGAGCGGCACGACGACTGCGATGCGACTCATACGTGCAGCGGCGTCGCGGTGACGTGGCCGAGGCGCTCGGCGAGCTCGCTCAGGATCCCGACGCCGCCGAGGCTCGCGATGCGCAGCGGGCCGCCGACGGCGAGGTCGAGCACGAGTGCGGGGCGGCCGGCGAGACGCTCGCCGCGGTCGCGTGCCACGTGGACGTTCTCGATGTCCTCGTAGTACACGCGCTGCGCCCGCTGCTGGCTCTCCAGCCGCAGCCCGGCGGCGTCGAGCTCGAGCTTCCCGGCGCGGGGGGAGTGGTACGACTCGCTCCAGATGACTGCGAAGCTCTCCATGGAGAGATACTCGGCTCCGGCGCAGCGGACGGCATCGGGTTCTCCCTGCAGAGGTCTTCGGAAAACTACGCCTCGCCTTCTTCCAGCAATCCCTGCTGGAGGGCGTAGCGGACGAGCTCGGCGCGGGTGGTGAGGCGCAGCTTCTGCATGATGTGCGCCCGGTGCGTCTCGGCGGTCCGCACCGAGATGTAGAGCATCTTTGCGATCTCCTGGTTCGTGTGGCCGAGCGCGAGAAGTCGCAGGACTTCGCGCTCGCGCTCCGAGAGCGGGTCCGCGGCGGCGCGCGCCTCCGCTTCGGCCTCCGACGCGGCGAGCCGTGCACCGAGGGTCGGGTGGACGTAGCGGCGCCCGCCTGCGACCTCGCGGACGGCAGCCACGAGCTCGTTGTCCGCCGCCTCCTTGAGGAGGTAACCGCTCGAGCCGGCTGCGAACGCCTCGCGCACGTAGCTCGGGTCGTCCTGCATCGAGAGGACGAGCACCTGCGTCTTCGGGGCGGCCTGGAGGATCTCCGGGACAGCGTCGAGGCCGCTCCGTCCCGGCATGACGACGTCGAGGAGGACGACGTCCGGCTTGTGCAGCCGCGCGAGACGGATCGCCTCGTCGGCGTTGCCGCCTTCGTCCTCGACGGTGATGTCCTCCTCCGCCTCGAGCAGGAGCTTGAGGCCGGAGCGCACGAGCGCATGGTCGTCCACGATCAACACGCGAATCACGAAACCGGCACCTCCGCCACGAATGTCGTCCCTGCACCCGGCCGCGATTCGATCGTCAACTTGCCTCCCACGAGCGCGACCCGTTCGCGCATACCTATCAGGCCGAGGCCCGCGTCGTTCGTTCGAGCGGGGTCGAAGCCGACGCCGTCGTCCTCGACGACGACGGTGACCGAGTCGCGCTTGCGGCCGAGGACGATGCTCACGCTGCTCGCACGCGCATGCTTGACGATGTTCGTCAGCGACTCCTGGACGATGCGGTAGAGCGCGGTCTCGACCTCGGCCGGCAGACGGCCGGACGGGAGCATCGACTCGAACGCGAGCGCGATCCCGGTCTGTTCGGCGAAGCCGGTCGTGAGCCGTTCGAGCGCTGCCTCGAGGCCGAAGTCGTCGAGCGCCTTCGGGCGCAGCTCGACGGCGAGCTGGCGCACGTCCTGGAGCGTCGCACGCACGAGCTCGCGCACCTCGTCGACCGCGGCGCGCTGCTGCTCCTCGCCGCTCGCGTCCTCGACCGTACGCAGACCGAGGAGGATCGACGTGAGCGCCTGCCCCGTCTCGTCGTGCAGCTCGCGTGCGAGCCGTCGGCGCTCCTGCTCCTGCGCGGCGACGACGCGGCGGAGCGAGTCGCTCGCGACCCGGCGCGACAGGTCGACTGCGACCGAGGCGCGCTGGGCGAAGAGCTCGGCGACGCGAACGTCCTCGGCGGTGAAGCGGCGGTCTGTCCCCTCCTTGTCCTGCGCGGTGATGACGCCGATCGCGTCGCCCCGGAGCACGAGCGGCACGTACAGCGCCGTGCGCATCATCATGCGGCGCGCCGTTTCCTGGTCGATCTCGGGGTCGTCGAGCACCGAGTCCACCCGCTCGCTGTGCTTTCGCGCGAGCACCTTCATCGTCTTCGAGCGGGCCGGAATCGCGAGCCCGAGCACGTCGTCCGCATCGCGGCCGGCGGCCGCTTCGATGCGCAGCCCGTCGGCGTGCGGCAGCGCGATCGTCACGGCTTCCGCGGCGAGCAGCGTCCGCAACCGCGTCGCGACGAGCTGCAGGAGCGGGCCGAGCTCGAGCTCACCCACGAGGGCTGCGGCCACCTCGTTCAGCGACTCCAGCTGCGCCGACCAACGGGTCGCCGACTCGTACAGGCGCGCATTCTCGATCGCGACGGCCGCCTGCGACGCGAGCAGCGACAGAGCTTCCTCGTCCTCCGGCGTGAAGTCGCCGGCCGCCTTCTCGGTCAAGTACAGGTTCCCGTAGGCGATCCCGCGGAGCGCGATCGGAACGCCGACGAAGCTGTGCATCGGCGGATGGCCCGGCGGGAAGCCGACAGACCGCGGATCCTCGGAGAGGTCGTGCAACCGGAGCGGCGCCGCTTCGCGGATGAGCACGCCGAGGATGCCTCTGCCCGTCGGCAGGTCGCCGATGGCCGAATGCGTCGCGGCGTCGATCCCGGTGGTCAGGAAGCGCTCGAGCCGCGTGCCCGTCGGGTCGAGGACCCCGAGGGCTGCGTACTTCGCGCCGGTGAGGCCCGCCGCGGTCTCGACGAGCTTCTGCAGGACCGCCTCGAGCGAGAGCTCGGAGCTGAGCGCGATGCCCGCTTCGACGAGCGCGCGCAGGCGCTGTTGCTCCGCCGAGGCGGCCACGGCGTCAGAGGCTTGCACGGAGCTCGGCCGGTCGCAAAATCCCCGTGCCGAGGTCGGCGCTCGCCGGGACGAGGTCGTGGACGACCCGGAGCACCACGTCCGGCTCGTCGCTCAGCGGGCTCAAGAGCTTGTTCCCCTTGAGCAGCGCCTTCCCCCTCGGCGCGGCGAAGACGGCGAGGTCGCGCTCCGCGTACCCGCGCTCCCGCAGGAGGGCGTTCGCGGCCTCGACCGAGTCGTCTGCCATGAGTCCACGCTAACCGAACAAGTCGAGCTCCGGAGGAATCGGGATGTCCGTCGCCTTTCCGGCGCCGCGAAGGTCGAGGCCTCGGACGACCGTGACGGGCACGCGGGCGAGCTTGCCGGAGACGAGCTGCGCGGCGCCCGCCACCTCGTCGGCGACGGCGATGACGGTCGCGTGCAGCTCGTAGCCGATGGGGTCGCGCTCGCCCTCGAGGTCCTGGAGGACGACCACGCCGGCGGCGCCGATGGCGACGTCGGTCGTCCCCTGCCGCCACGGACGCCCGAACGAGTCGGTGACGATGACGCCCAGCTCGCGGCCCGTGCGCGCCTGCAGCTCGTCGCGGAGCCGCGCGGCCGAGGCGTCGGGGTCGTGCGGCAGCAGGACGAGCGTCCCCGGCTCGGGCGCGTTCGACGCGTCGACGCCGGCCGACGCGCAGATGAATCCATGACGCGTCTCGCAGATGACGAGCGGCGCGCGCACGCGGACGACGCGCTTCGCCTCGCGGAGGATGACCTCGATGCGTTGCGCAGCGTCGCCGTCGCTTCCGGCGATCTCGATCGCCTGTGTCGAGGGGTCGATGCCGTCGAGCCGGATGACGCGGCCTTCGATCTTCGAGATGGCCTTTTGCGCGACGACGACGACGTCGTCGTCCTCGAGCTCGACGCGCTCGAGGATCAGCGATGCGAGGTCGTCGCCCTCGCGCAGCTCCGGAATGCCGGTGACGGGGAAGACCGAGAAGCCGGTCACAGGCCGGTGATGCGGATGCCCGCGTGACCCTTGTAGCGACGGTTCAGGTTGACGATCACGGCGGTCATGCCCTCGAGCGCGCGGGCGCTCGAGAGCGGGCCTGCGTCGAGCGCGCGGCCGGTGACGACCTTCGCCGCCAGCTCGAGCGCGAGATCCTTCGCGCGCGGGTCGTCGCCGCACACGAGGGCGTCTCCCTCCGCGTTCCCCTCGGCAAGCGAGGCGGCCGCAAGCGAGTGCAGGCCGGCGGCGACGGGCGCCCGCAGCAGCTCCTGCGTCCGTTCGGCGATCGAGCGGACGTCGCGCGTCGGATGCACACCCGCCTTCGTGAACCGGAGCTCGCTCGCGACGCTCAGGCACGGTGTCTCGCCGATCGCGTCCGCCAGGTCGGCGGCGGTCGGCAGCGCCGCGTCGGCGTTCACCGCCAGCACGACGAGGTCGACGCCGCGAACGGCGTCCGCGTTCGTCGCACCGTCTGCGGCCCCCGCCTCCGCCGCCTTCTCGCGCGCGCGCTCGGCGTCGCGCGAGCCGACGACGACGTGGTCGCCGGCTTCCGCGAGGCGGCGGACGAGCGCGAGACCGAAGTCGCCGGTCCCTCCCACGACGGCCACCTTCATGCGGGCACCGCACCGAGCGCCGCCTCGGCGAGCCGGCGGCGGGCGTCGGCATCGACCATGAGCGTGCGCGCGACGATCGGCCGCACGTCGCCGAGACCGTCGAGGTCGCCCGCGTCCGCCTCGTCGACGACGAGCGCATCGATGAGCCCGCGGTAGCAGCCGGCGAGATGCCGCGGCGAGGTCCCGCCCGCAAGCCGCGCGAGCATGCGGTCCGCAGGTCCCTTCACCGCGCGGCCGCCGATGAGTGGGCTGACTGCGACGCACGGCACCGTGCGCGCGGCGAGCGCATCGCGAATCGCCCCGACCGCGAGGATCGGTGCGATCGAGACGTACGGGTTGCTCGGCGCGAGCAGGAGCAGGTCGGCCCCCGCGATCGCGTCGACGACGCCGGGCGCCGGCGTCGCGATCTCTTCACCCGCGAAGCGGACGCCGTCGACGTCGTCGCGATGGCCGCGTGCGACGAACCACTCCTGGAAGGTGATCTCGCCCTCGGCGATGGCGATCCAGGTTCGCAGCTCGTCGTCGGTCGCGGGGACCAGCGCCGTCTCGACACGGAACGCCGCGCAGAGGCGCTCGGTGACGCGCGAGAGCGGCTCTCCGTTCCGGAGCGCCTGCGTGCGAACGAGGTGGACGCCGAGGTCGAGGTCGCCGAGGCGGAACCAGCTCTCACCGCCGAGCTCGGCGACGCTGTCGAGCACGCGCCACGTCTCACCGGCCCGGCCCCAGCCTCGCCGCTCGTCGTTCACCCCGGCGAGCGCGTACATGATCGAGTCGAGATCCGGCGAAACGTGCATGCCGAGCACCTCGAGGTCGTCGCCGACGTTGCCGACGACTGTGACCGCACCGGGCGAGAGCGCGTGGACGACGCCGTGGACGAACCGCGCCCCGCCGACGCCGCCGGAGAGAACGGTGACGTTCACAGCGATACCTCGGTCAGGACTGCTTGCGTGCGCGGCCCGCAGCGCAGCTGCAGGCGCTCGAGGTCCGCCATCGTGTCGACGTCCTCGACGAGATTCGGGACGACGACCGAGACGGTCTCGACGTCGAGTGCATGGAAGCGGCGCGCGCTGTCGGGGCCGTACAGCGGCTCGAAGAGGTCCGGCGAGGCAAGGCCGAGCGCGTTCGTCGTCCCGTCGAGCGCTTCGACGAGCGCGATCCCGCCCTCCGGGATCGCGTCGAGCAGCGCGCGCAGATCGGAGGGCGCGACGCACGGGACGTCGGCGTTGACGATGAGCGTCGCCCGTTCGGCGCCGGCGAGCGCAGCGCGGACCGCGGCTCCCTGGCCGCCGCCGGGATCGGCGACTGGCTTGGCGCCAAGCTCGCGCGCAAGCGCGGCACCGTCCTCGTCCGGCGTGACGACAACGGCGCGGCCGACGACGACCGCGGCGGCAAGCACGTCCGCGAGCTTGGCGAGCGACAGCTCGCGGCGCGTTCG
>DASXLN010000261.1:0-2801 GCA_036496165.1 Gaiellaceae bacterium
CATCTCGGCCGACCACGGTTTCCACGGGCTCACGCTCGGCTCGCTCTCCGCCAACGGCAATGCGGAGTTCACGGCGCGGTTCCAGCCGCTGCTGCCGGGCTTCGACCAGGTTCCCTTCGGCGACCTCGACGCGCTCGAGGCCGAGCTGAAGCGCGAGGACGTCGCCGTCTTCATCGTGGAACCGGTGCAGGGGAAGGGGATCAACCTGCCGCCGGCCGGATATCTCGAAGGCGCCCAGGCGCTGTGCCGGAAGTACGGGACTCTCTTCTGCCTCGACGAGGTGATGACCGGCTTCGGCCGCACGGGCACGATGTTCGCGCTGGAGCACTGGGGGCTGGAGCCCGACATGGTCACGGTCGCGAAGGCGCTCTCGGGCGGCTACGTGCCCGTCGGTGCGCTCCTGATGGCGCGCTCCGTGCACGAGGCGGTGTTCGACTCCATGCCGCACGCCATGTCGCACGGGTCGACGTTCGCGCCGAACGAGTTGGCGATGGTCGCCGGCCTCGCGATGCTGCACGAGCTCGACGAGCGCCGGCTCGTCGAGCGTTCCGCCGAGCTCGGCGCGCGACTGCTCGCACGCACGCGCCCCCTCGTCGACGAGTTCGACGTCGTGCGCGACGTGCGCGGCATCGGGCTCATGTGGGCGATCGAGTTCGACGGCGACGGCATCGCGTATCGCATGCTCGAGCGGGCGCAGCGCGGTCTCTTCGCGCAGCTCGTCGTCGTCCCGCTCTTCAGAGAGCACCGCATCCTCACGCAGGTCGCCGGGCACGACATGGCGGTCGTGCGGATCCTGCCGCCGTTCGTGCTCTCGGACGACGACGTCGACGAGTTCGTCGACGCGCTCCATGCCACCGTGAAGCAGGCGCGGCGCATGCCGCGCGCACTCACGAAGTTCGCGCTGACGGCCGCAGGAGTCCGCTAGCTAGATATCGATGTGGCGCGCCGTGTAGCAGGAGCGCGCCCACAGTTCGGCCGTCGCGACGACGTCCGTCGCGACCTCGTCGTTCTCCAGCTCGATCACGACCTGGTGCAGCGACGTCTCGATCGAGTCGCCGAACTCGTGCCGCACCTCCGCGACGATCTCGAACGACGGTGCGAGCGTGCGCAGCAGGCGCGCGAGATCGTCGATCTCCGCCGCCGTCACCTCGCGCCCGGTGAGCACGCCGAAATTGACACGCACCTCGAGCGTGGGCCGGTCGTGCTCGCGCACGCGGAATGCGACGGCGGGCTCGATCACGACTCCCTCGGCTCCCAGCGGAACTTCGCGAGCGCGACCGCGACGCCGCCGACGCCCCAGGCGGCGAGGACGCCGATGGCGGTGCCCTGCGACCAGAACGAATGTTTGTGGAGATACACGGCGTTGGAGAGGTCCACGAGGTACTTGAGCGGCAGAGCATCGCCGATCAGGCGGAGGAAGTGCGGATAGTGCCGCGTCGGCCCGAAGGCGCCGGTGAGGAAGGACATCGGTAACACGATCAGGTTCACAACGGCCGAGGAGCCTTCTCCGGAACGGATGAGCCCGCTGAGGCCGACGCCCATGGCGGCGAAGGAGACCGCCCCGAGCACGATGATGAGCGCGAGCGAGCCGATCCGCGCCGGGAACGGCGTCCCGAACACTGCGCGCCCGAGGAGGAAGAGGACGACGATCTCCGCTGCGAAGATGAGCAGCGTCGAGGTGAGCAGCGACGCGATGTACACGGGCGGCGTCAGCGGCGTCGCACGCAGGCGCTTGAGGATCGCCTGCTCGCGGCGGAGGACGAGCGTGATCGCGAGGCCGGCGAAGGCGACCATCGCGCATCCGTAGGCGAGCAGCGCGGCGAGCAGCGCCTGTGCCGCCGGCACGCCGTAGATGCGCCCCGAGTACACCGATCCGAGCAGGACGAAGAGCAGCAGCGGGAAGATGAACGTGAACACCGCCGACTCGCGCGAGCGCCAGTAGACGAGCTGCTCCGTCTTCAGCTGGTGCAGGAAGATCCTCACTCGTCCTCCTCCTGCACGAGCGCGAGGTAGACCTCTTCGAGGGTCGGTCGGCGCACCTCGAGGCGCTCGAGCTCTTCGCCGCGTGCGATCGCCTCGGCCGTGAGCTCGTGGAGCACGCGCGTCGGCTCGCTCGTCCGGAGCAGCATCTCCTCGCCGTTGCGGCGATAGCGGATCTCGACCTCGAGGTCGTCGCTCGTCAGCTCGCGTGGCGTGCCGATGCGGATGATGCGTCCTTCCCGCAGAACGGCCACGCGGTCGGCGAGCTGCTCGGCCTCGTCGAGGTAGTGCGTTGTCAGGAGCACGGTCTTCCCGAGCGAGCGCAGCGAGCGGATCATTTCCCACGCGGCGCGCCGCGCAGCGGGGTCGAATCCCGTCGTCGGCTCGTCGAGGAACACGAGGTCGGGGTCGCCGACGAGCGCGACGCCGAGGTCGAGTCGACGCTTCTGTCCGCCGGACAGTGTCTTCACGCGCGCGTCGCGCTTCGCCGTCAGGCCGACGAGCTCGACCACCTCGTCGACGTCGCGCGGGTGGGCGTAGTAGCCGGCGAACACCGTGTGCGTCTCGCGCACGGTGAGGTTCGCCCAGAGCTGCGCCTGCTGCAGCACGACGCCGATGCGCTGGCGAAAGTCGCGACCGGGACGCTGCGGATCGTGGCCGAGCACCGTCACGACTCCCGCATCGCGCCGGCGGTAGCCCTCGAGGATCTCGACCGTCGTCGTCTTGCCCGCGCCGTTCGGGCCGAGCAGGCCGAAGACCTCGCCCTCCTCGATCTCGAAGTCGACGCCGCGCACCGCCTCGAGCGGCCCGTACGACTTGCG
>DASXLN010000262.1:0-4752 GCA_036496165.1 Gaiellaceae bacterium
GGCCTCGTCACCGCATACCGCGAGCCGTCCGGGCCCGGTGTGCGCGTCGACTCCGGTGTCGACGCCGGCCGCGAGGTCGTCGCCGCGTACGACCCGATGATCTCGAAGCTCATCGTGCACGGCGTCGACCGCGAGCATGCCCGGAGGCGCATGCTGCGCGCGCTCGGGGAGTACGTCGTCGAGGGGCCGACGACACTCATCCCGTTCCACGTCGCGCTGCTCGAGCACGAGTGCTTCGTCCGCGGCGAGACGTGCGCGGGCATCGTCGAGTCGCTCGACGTGAGCGACGGGCGCGGGCCGCGACTCGACGTGGCTCCGGAGGGGCGGACGGTCGACCGCGTTCGCACGGTCGAGGTCGACGGTCGCCGCTTCCGGGTCCGGGTCACCGAGCCGGAGGCGCCATGGATCGAGCTCGCGCGGCGGCGGCGCGAGCGCGTCACCGCGGGCGCGCACGGGGGAACCGACGTCGTCGTGTCGCCGATGCAGGGGACGGTGCTCTCGGTCGCCGTCGCAGACGGCGACGAGGTCGAGGCCGGCGCGCTCATCTGCATCGTCGAGGCGATGAAGATGGAGAACGAGGTGCACGCGCACCGCGCGGGCACCGTTACCGATCTCTCGGTCGCCGCGGGGCAATCGGTCGCGACCGGTCAGGTGATCTGCGTCATCGCGGGCTGACGAGCCCGGCGTCGTAGGCGGCGATGACCGCCTGCACGCGGTCGCGCACGCCGAGCTTGCGCAGGATCGACGACACGTGCGTCTTGACGGTCGTCTCGCCGAGGAACAACCGCTCGGCGAGCTCGGCGTTCGAGAGGCCGGTCGCGAGCAGCCGGAGAATCTCCTGCTCCCGGTCGGTGAGGTCGGCGAGCGCCCGGCCGCTCGGCGGCTCGGCGAAACGGGCGAGCAGACGCTCCGTCGCGGCGGGGCCGAACAACGAGTTCCCGGCGGCGACGACGCGGATCGCGTCGACGAGCTCCGCCGGCTCGACGTCCTTCAGGAGGAACCCGCTCGCGCCTGCGCGGATCGCTGCGTAGACGTACTCGTCGAGGTCGAACGTCGTCAGGACGAGGATGCGCGCACGCGTGCCCGACTCGACGAGCCTGCGTGTCGCCTCGACGCCGTCGAGGTTCGGCATCCGGACGTCCATGAGGATGACGTCGGGGTCGAGCTCGCGTGCGAGCTCGAGCGCCTGCACGCCGTCGGACGCCTCGCCGACGAGCTCGAGGTCAGGCCGCTCCTCGAGCACCATCCGGAACCCGCTGCGTACGAGCGGCTGGTCGTCGACGACGAGAACGCGGATCACAGTGGGAACCTCGCCGCGACGGCGAAGCCGCCGGTGTTCTTCGGCCCGACATCGAGCGAGCCGCCGAACGCGGTCACGCGCTCGCGCATCCCGATGAGCCCGTGCCCGTTGACGTCACCGTTGCCGCCGCCGGACCCGTCGTCGCGCACCTCGACGCGGAGCTCGCCGTCGAGATAGTGGAGGGCGACGTCGACGCGTGTCGCGTGTGCGTGCTTGAGGGTGTTCGTCAGAGCCTCTTGCACAACGCGGTACGCGGAGAGATCCACGCCGGCGGGGAGCGGTCGCGGCGCTCCCTCGACGCTCACGGCGACGGCGAGCCCGGCGGCGCGCACCTGCGCGACGAGCTCGTCGAGCCGATCGAGGCCCGGCGGCGGCGCGTATTCGACGCCGTCGTCGCGCACGACGCCGAGCAATCGCCGAAGCTCCGCGAGCGCCGTGCGCCCGCTCGCCTCGATTGCTCGCAGTGCCTCGTGTGCGCGGTCCGGCCGCGCTTCGAAGACGTCGTTCGCCGCTGCAGCCTGGACGACCATGACGCTGACGTTGTGGGCGATGACGTCGTGGAGCTCGCGCGCGATGCGCGCCTGCTCCTCCGCGCGGGCACGTCCTGCCTCGGCCTCGAGGCGCGCGGCGCGCTCCTCGAGCGTGCGCATGTACGCGCGGCGCGTGCCGAGGTTGTCGCCGATCACCCAGGCGGCGAGGAAGGGGATCAGGTCGGACGCGGTGCGGTTCCAGTTCGCCAGCCCGAGCTCGGTGAGCGTCGACGCGGCGACCGAGATGGCAGCCGCCCAGAGCGCTTCGGTGCGCGGCAGGTTCGCAGCGACGGTGTAGATGCCGACCGACGTCGCGATCGGCGGGACGTTCTCGATGGCCGCGACATAGACGATCCACATCGAAGTGACGATCCCGAGGACGAGCCGTGGGTACCGCCTGCGCCAGGCGAGCGGTGCAACCTGCAGCGCGGCGAGCGGGACGCCGCCCGTCCATTCCCGGTGATGCGCTGCGCCGCCGACATAGCCGGCGGCGAGCGCGAGCGTGAGGACGACGTCGACGAGGTTCGGATGCCGCCGCAGCCAGTTCCAGACCATGGCTCAGGTTAGGCGTCTCTCGACACGTCCCGCCAGCCTGCGGCGGCGACGGCGACGACCGCCCAACCGACGAGCACCGCTGCGACGGCGCCCGTCGACATCGGAATCGCCGGCCCCATGCGGGCTGCATCGCCGAGCGCCGATGGCGCGAGGCTCTGGATCGCGACGCCGGGCATCAGCTCGCGGACGACCCCGAGCGCCGAGATCGACGCGATGACCGGCGTGATCGCGAGCCGGAAGGCGAGCACCACGCCGATCGCGTACGAGCGCGAGCCGAGCAGCGCCGCGACCGCCACGGAGAGGAGGTAGAAGAACGCGACCGAGAGCACGGTCCACAGGCCGGTGAGGGCGAGCAGCCGCGTGTCGGGCATCGGGTTCGAGCCTGCGAGGGCGACGCTCGACACTGCGGCGAACGCGTACGCGGCGGCGACGAACGGGAGCAGGAACGCGGCACCCGCGGGGATCCGGGACAGGAACAGCGACGTGCGCGAGCGGCCGGTGACGACGAGGTCGCGATAGACGCCTGCATCCTTGTCGCCCGCGCCGACGCGCGAGCCGACGATCGCCGCCGCCGCCGCCCCGAGCAGCCCGATGAGCGACGCGAAGTGGCCGAGATTGTTCACGCCGCCGACCGGTCCGTTCTTGGCCGGGTTCGCGACGTGCATGAGCTCGATGACCAGGACGGTGATCGCGACCGCGCCGATCGTGAGGAGGGAGGTCACCACCGCGAGGCTGCGGTTCTTGCGCAGCTTGAGGACGTCCGCCGCGACGAGGCGCGGCGCGGGGAGTGCGAAGGCGGTCATGCTGCGTTCTCCAATCGGGTCGTGATCTCGAGGAAGCGCTGCTCGAGCGAGGCCTGCTGGGGCTCGAGCCGCCGGACGGAGACGCCCGCCTCGACGAGGCGGCGGTTGAGGTCGGGGATGACGCGCGCGTCGAGGATCGACACGGCGAGGACGGTTCCGTCGTCGACGATGCGCTCGACTGCGGTGCTCTCGCCGAGGACGCGGCGCGCGAGCTGATGGTCGTCCGTCTCGACGAAGAGCGTGTGCCCCTCGCCGCGAAGCTCGGCGATCGAGCCCTGCGCGACGATCGTGCCGCCGTCGACGATCGCGACGTGGTCGCAGGTCTTCTCCACCTCGTCCAGCAGGTGCGACGAGAGGACGATCGTGCGGCCCTCCTCGACGAACGAGCGGACGAAGACGCGGAACTCCTGGATGCCGGCCGGGTCGAGCCCGTTCATCGGCTCGTCGAGGATGAGCAGCTCCGGGTCGGCGAGGAGGCAACGCGCGATGCCGAGGCGCTGCCGCATGCCGAGTGAGTACGTCTTGACGCGATCGCCGGCACGGGCGGTGAGCCCGACCTGCTCGAGCGCGCCGTCGATGCGGTCGAACGCCTCGGTGCCGCGCGCGGCTGCGACGACGCGGAGGTTCTCGCGGCCGGTGAGGTGGCCGTGGAAGCGCGGCTCCTCGACGATGGCTCCGACACGCGCGAGCGCGTCGGCGCGCCGCTCGGGCACGGGAAGGCCGAGCAGCTGCATTTGGCCCGAGCTCGCGGGCGTGAGCCCGAGGAGCATGCGGATGAGCGTCGTCTTGCCGGCGCCGTTCGGGCCGAGGTAGCCGAAGGCGGAGCCGCGGGGGACGCGAAGGTCGACGCCGCGGACGACCGTCCGCTCGCCGAACGATTTCGTCAGCCCCTGGGTCTCGACGACGTACGGGGAAATCGATGTCGTGTGCATGGTTCCATTGAAGGCGCGCCGCCTCCGCTGCGCATCGGGCGCAGGGACGGTTCGCCGTCATCCGAACGGATGAACGCTTATTCGGCGATGCGAAGGCCGGCCCACACGCCGGCGGCACCGCCGACGCCGCTGAAGAGCAGCGACTGGAGGCCGAGGGAGCTTGCGCCCCACATCGTCGGCACGAAGCCGCCGATCAGCATCCCGAGGGTGGCGCACATCATCACGGCAGAGCGGCCCATGCGGAACTGATCGGCACGCCGGTGCCATGTCGTTAGAGTCATCGCGCTGTGGACCTGTACGAGTACCAGGGCAAGGAGCTCTTCCGGCGCGTCGGAATCCCCGTCTCGGACGGGCGCCGCGCCGACTCGCCGCAGGAGGCGCGCGCGGCCGCCCAGGAGCTCGGCGGCGAGGTCGTCGTCAAGGCCCAGGTTCTGACCGGGGGGCGCGGCAAGGCCGGCGGCGTCAAGCTCGCGACCGGCCCCGACGACGCCGAGCAGAAGGCGAAGGACATCCTCGGCCTCGACATCCGCGGCCACGTCGTCCGCCGCCTCTGGATCGAGAAGGCGTCCGACATCGCGAAGGAGTACTACCTCTCGATCACGCTCGACCGCGGCGCGAAGAAGCCGCTCTTC